>DASYHR010000197.1:0-6759 GCA_035998385.1 Dyadobacter sp.
TAACCAATTTAACAGCAATAACGTCCTGCGCATTTTCGCGTTTCATAACCTGGATTTACGGGAGAAAAACTAATGATCTTACAAAGATTACACTTTGGTATGAGCACAGCATATTGCTAAGCGGGAGAAATTATTACAACTTACGTGTAAAATTTAGCCATTCAACACTTTAAAGCAATAATGCAGGTAGAGATTAAAAATAAGTTGAACGAAAAGGAGCTTTTCAGTATAAAAAGGATGAAAGAAGTGATTAAAACCACCAATCCACATGGCCATAAAGATTATCTGGAAATTGTTTATTTGGAGCAAGGTGCAGGTTTTCATCAGATTGACTTCAATCGTTTTGATGTCAGGCCACATAGTCTGTATCTGATCATGCCAGGCCAGATCCATAGCTGGGAGCTGACGGAGATTCCGAAAGGTTTTGTAGCGATGGTTCAAAAGGACTTTTTACTTGACCATCCGCTTTATCGTTTACTTTTTCAGACATTTCCGGCCCATTTTCCAAACAGGTTTAACCTTGAAAGTGGAAATGAAACTTTTCAGAGCATTTTTGCAAGTATAGAACAGGAGTATCTAAAAGGTGATGTCATTTCTGAGGCTGTGATTCAGACATACCTGCAGCTTCTTTTTCATTTGCTGGGAAGAGAAATAAAGTCACAGCCTTCGGTGCCTTTTCCGCCTTTGCTTCATAATTTTTTGACTTTGCTGGAAGCAGAATACAAGTTCAATCATGCTACCCAGTTTTATGCTAATGCTTTAAATACGACTTCTAAAACCCTAAATGCAGTTTGTAAGAGGTTTCTGGGCATGACAGTGAGTTCGATCATCAATGAAAAGCTGACAGCTGAATCTAAAAAGCTGCTGCTGTACTCGCATCAACATCTGGCAGAGCTGGCATTTGCGCTTGGTTTTACTGATGCTTCCCACTTTAACAAGTTCTTCAAGCGCCAGACGGGCGTTCTTCCGGGGATTTACCGAAAGGGAATTTCATGAATATACCTGAAATCGGCGCAATTGTACAAAGTCGGTTATTGGTATAGAACTAAATTTGCAAATCCGCTCAACAAAAGGAATGCGTTTAACTTACTATGAGATTTTTTACGGTTACATTACTGATTTTAGTAGCTTCTCTAAACCAGGTCAGGGCACAAACCATTACGGGTACTGTGGCAGACAAACAAACCAAACAGCCATTGGCATACTGCTCAGTGGCGCTTTTCAAAACCGTGGATTCGACATTAATCAGCGGGTTGCTCACCTCTGGTAACGGTACTTTTAAATTCGAGAATGTAACGTCAGGTGCATATTACCTGCAAACGCAGTACATTGGTTACAGCAGGGCCATTACGACTCTTCCGCCTTTGGGTAGCGGCAGAGTCATTGATGTAGGGCTGATAGCCATGGATGCAGACGCTCGCACTTTACAGGAATTAAATGTAATTGCGGAAAGGCAGGTACTGGAAAACAAAGTTGACCGGCAGGTTTACCGTGCAGATAAATTTCTGAGCGGCCAGGGGGGCACGGCCATTGACGTGCTCAAAAACACACCGTCGGTATCTGTAAACAGCGAGGGTGACATTACACTCCGGGGCTCATCGGGATTTCTGGTTTTGGTAAATGGAAAACCAGTTCAAACTGACCCGTCCACGATCCTGAGCCAGATACCAGCCAACACAATTCAGAATGTGGAAGTGATCACATCGCCATCTGCCCGTTTCGATCCCGACGGCAAATCAGGTATTATCAATATCACGACCAAAACTGCCATGGCTGGAAGCAGATCCTTATCAGCCAATATTCAGGGAGGCTTGCCCGCCATCTACCGTTACGATAACCTGCACAATCCGCTCAGGTTTGGCGGGGATCTCTCCTTCAACTCCCGCTCCGAAAAATGGGATATCAATCTGAGTGGAAACTATCTCCGCAATGACATTGCAGGCCGGCGAACCGGAGACGTGAATACAACCATCAACAGTGTTTTCACTTCCTTCCCTTCCGATGGTGAGCGTAGTTTCATTCGGCATAGCTATACTGCACGTGGCTCCGTTTCTTTTACACCGAGGTCAAGCGATTTTTTTTCAGCAGGATTTTACACGGGCTATCGTTCTCAGTCCCGCCGCGCCGACATTGTTTATACCAATACAAAAACCGACCTGGCTACTGGGAATATCATCGGGCGTATTACTTATTTCAATTCCAATGTTGCGGGCAAGTCTGGCAGGATCACATTGGGGAACCTGGATTATGTACACACTTTCAGTAACAAATCAGCTCTGGCTCTTTCCGGGTTGGTCGAGCATGCGGGAATGGATGGGCTTACCACTAATATCAATCTTGCAGAAACATCCCGTAACACAGTGCTCCAAAGCAGCAGGAACCCAAGTGATAATCCACTAAGTGCGTTCCGGTTGAAAGCTGATTATAACATAACTGTAGGTACGGGAAAGCTGGAAACAGGCTATCAATACCGTCACCAGGTACAGGAAGGTAATTTTCAGTATCTGGACCTAAATTTGGAATCCGGTCGTTTTGGCGTGGTTCCTGAGTTTAGCAGCGACACCAGGGTCACCAACGTGATCCATTCTGTTTATGGTCAGTACTCGGTAAAACAAGCGAAACTTGAGTACATAGCCGGTTTGCGCTACGAATATTCTAACCGCGTATTTAAAGCCGGGAGCCAGGATACGCGTAGCCTTGATTTATCCAACCTCTTTCCATCCTTTAACTTACAATACCAGTTTACCAAAACATTGCGTGCTCGGGCTTCGTACAGCAAACGTGTGCAGCGAGCGACCAACAGCGAGTTAAATCCGTTCCCGGAAAGAGAACATTCTGAAACGCTTGAATCGGGCGATCCGGACATTTTGCCAGAGTTTATTGATCTTACTGAAATCGGGGTTGTGAAAGATTTCAAAGAAGGCAGTGTGTTTGCAACCATCTATAATCAGCGTATTAAGAATGTGGTTAACCGGGTCAATAGTGTGTATAACGATACGATTTTGAACCGTATCTATACCAATGCTGGCCTTGCAACCTCCTGGGGGCTGGAATCGGGCAGTACATTCAACATTGCAAAGTGGTGGCAGTTGTATGCAGGTGGAAATTTGTATCACTACAAAATCAAAGGGGCCTTGTTCAATAACAACGTGAACGTGAATGCATCGAGCTGGATTTATGCTGTAAATGCCACCACGACATTCAAAGTTTCACCTACATTTCATTTGCAGGCATCGCTGAACTATATGTCAAAGCGGATTACCGCCCAGGGGGAGGATTCGCGTTTCGTTACCCCAAACATGTCAGCAAAAAAGACCTTTTTGAAAGGGAAACTGGCAGCCACACTCCAATGGCAAAACTCTGATCTTGGGCTATTGGGCACAAACAGGCAGCGAATAACTACATTTGGAAAAGATTTTTTTACAACGACCAACTACATTCAGGAGACAGATATATTTCTTTTAAATCTAAGCTATAATATCAACCAAACTTCAAAGAAGGCGAAGCTGCCGGCCAGTGAGTTTGGAGAAAGGGAGTTTTAAATTATTTATTTAAGATTCACAACCTCGTCCCGACCGGTAAGGTATGTCTTCGCGTTTAATATTAAATCCCTATTTTGTTCGCTGTTTATACTGAAGCTCTTGATAACGGCTTCAGTCTATATTTACGGTGCAATCTGAGCGGATAAGGTCCATGAGAATTCGGATCATTGAAGATGAAAAAGGTATACTGAACTATCTTCGGCAGGGTCTGGAGGAAGAATCATACGCCGTCGATACAGCGTCCGAGGGAGTAAGGGGCTGGATATGGCACTTTCAGGAAGTTATGATTTGCTACTCCTAAATGGTATCCACTCGTAATAGAACTATAAAGCATCGGCCGGAATGTTCGGATCAATGGCGATGTTGGTTGTGTTAGAAACTAAAAATCTAAATCTGGACTTGCTATATTTAAGTGGACATTGAGTTAAGGGAAACTTTTATAACTTAACACTTATGTCTGGAGAAAGAAGAGTATTTGATAAGGAGTTCAAACTGATGAGCGTTGAACTGAGTAATAGGCGCACAGACCTTAGTGCATTGGCAAAAGAATTGGATGTCCCACCGGCGAGGCTATACCGCTGGCGTAGAGAGTTTTCTTCAAAATAAAATGGCAGTTTCCCTGGTAATGGAAAGGTGATTTTGAGCGAAACGGAACAAGAATTGGCCCGTTTGAAAAAGGAGCTTCGTGATACCCAGATGGAGCATGACATTCTAAAAAAGGCTGTATGCATTTTCTCCAGGAGCGATGGCAAATATTCGGGTTCATAAAGGATCATCGAAAATTATTTCCCATTGAGAAAATGTGTACGGTCTTTAAGGCAAGCAGAAGCAGATTTTATACTTGGTTGAGTAAAGGGCTATCGAACACATTCATTGAGAACCAGACTCTTACTGTAAAAAAATCAGGAATATTCATGGTAAAAGTAAACAAACGTATGGAAGTCCCAGGGTCACTCAGGAGTTGATTAGGCAGGATGTAAAGGTGTCCCGCCCGAGGGTTGCCAGGGTGATGAAGAAAGCAAAAATAAGAAGTATCGTTAAGAAAAAATTCCGTGTCACAACAGATTCTGAGCACAAGTATCCAATTGTAGAAAATAAGCTTAACAGGCAATTTAAAGTGGACAAAATAGCAGCTGCGTGGGTATCTGACATTATGGTGAGACGACGCAAGGTTGGCTATATCTCACCATAATATTGGATTTAGCTGACAGGAAGATAGTTGGATGGTCACTATGTTCGACAATGAAAGCCATTGATACTGTGATACCTGCATGGAATATGGCTAAGAAAAACAGGAACATTAGCACGGAATTAATTTTCCATTGCACCGGCGACCCGGTCTGATCGTGGTATTCAATATGCATGCAACGAACTTAAAAATCTGCTGAACTGAAACCCGCTTGTAACCAGAAGCAACCATGGCTTTTGACCACAGCACTTTACGGCGGATTGAAACCCCTGTGTGTACAGTGGTTCCGAAGGGCCTTCCTTCATCGGTTGTACAGCATCCTTTCCAGGTTCGTGACACACGGTGCATTACATATTGTCGCGCCCTCATGCTAATTTAGGCTGATTTCATCATAACTCCATGCCATGACCGAAGAAGAGTATATAGCTATTGCCCGCCAAAAATATCAGGAACTACAAAATCTTAAAAATGAAAAAAGCTTTTACACATACGAAAAAACTTTCGATGAGATATGGACTGATCTAGGTCGACAAGTTCTAGAGAAAAACCTGAGTGTAGTACTGGCTGATCGTCGTAAAAAAAAAGCTAAAAACTAAGTTTGGATGAATACATATAGCTAATAGTGAGCTATTTAGTAATCATTCAACAGGTTTTAGAATAAGCCCCGCTCCGGCCTTTAGGTTACCTTCAAGAAAAATTGCTTTATCTGGGACAGGAAGGCACCTACCAAGAGGCCAGTAAAATAGCTGAATGTTTGCTTGGATTGCGTATTTCACCAGTGCAGATTTACCGGTTGACCCGTCACTACGGAAAGGCTATTGGAGCCGGCTTAAATAAGTTAGTTGTTGATACTGAAACCATTGCATTAGATCCGACGACTACTAACGGGGTCGTTTATTCCATGGTTGACCGAGCAATGATTCTGACCGACGAAGGCTACAAAGAGAATAAGCTAGGGCGGCTATTTAGCGATCAATCGATGAAAGTCAGCGTAGTTGAAGATCGAGGTGGATCTATTGAAAATTCATTGTATACAAGCCATTTAGGCACAAGTGAAGATTTTATTACTAAGCTAAAACCGCACATGGATGTGCATAAGTCCCTAGACGACAATCTGGTTTTTATCAGTGACGGTACGGTATGGCTGAGACAAATGGTGGAACAACATTATCCGAAGGCGACGATGATCTTAGACCGGCCCCGATATTTCATGTGATGAAGTATATCGGTACCGTAGCTGTTGCGGCTTTTGAAAAAGGCAAGAGTACAACGAAATGGATTGAACGCCAACAGGCTTTGTTGCTTGATAGCCAAATAGATGTAGTGCTTAGTCGTGTCAAAAAACTGAAAGTAAATCCTAAACTACGTAAGCTGACTTACAGTTATCTAGATTCGAATCGTAGTCGAATGGACTGTAAAACGTAGCGAAAAAGAAAGCTCCTGATTGGATCCGGTGCAATAGAATCGGCTCACAGGACGGTTGTCAAAAAGCGGTGTAAAAGATCAGCGCAACGATGGAGCATATCCGGCGCACAATGCGTCTTAAACCTTCGTGTTTGCAGGATGAGTCGGCGATGCAATATTGTTAGGCAACATATCGAACCCTACCAAATGGCTATTGCTTCTTAGCTACAGTTTGTAATGCACCCGTTTGTAATGCACCCTATAATATTTAATTTGAGCCATTCACTAAAATAATTTAAAAAAAGTATTGTAAATCAAGTATTTCTCGGGTTATCTACTCAAGTACTCAATACGCATTACAGGAATTCCAAACAAGCAATAAAATCATCGTCCAATAATTGACACATAGTTACAAAAGCAATAGTACCCTAAGTACTAAATTGTGGGTCAAATAAGCACCGAAATAAATCAACACCCGAAACCACCTGGTTTTATGACAAATTGTTAACAAAAACCTATATACGCAACGAATATTCTACCCTTTTTTGTAAATATCACATACATTAAATATAATTTGATTACATAAATTTGTACAATTATTTTTCCAAAATTGTTCTCTGTCAA
>DASYHR010000222.1:0-5666 GCA_035998385.1 Dyadobacter sp.
CATTTTTTGTTTGTCAAAAAGCATAATTCCCTTACTCGTAATAAGTAAAAGCGTATTTGAGTCAAGTGAAAGAAAGTTGCTCACCTCGCAAAAAACAGGGAGCTCGAACGACCGGAAACTTTCGGATTCCGGTATATAAAGCGCGAGTCCGTTAAGTGTAGCGACCCACATACTTCCGGACGGATCACGCAGGACGTAGCGGACAATATTGTCCGGCAGTCCATCTTTGGTTGTATAATGCTTAACTTTACCTGTCGACGGTGTCAGTCTGTTCAATCCACCCAATTCAGTGCCTAGCCAGATGTCGTCATTTTCATCTTCTGCAAGTCCTCTCACTGAATAGCCGCTCAGATTATACTCTGCTTTTTTTCCATAAGAATAACATGCGAAAGCAGAGGGAACACTTGTGATGATATCAATACCTTGCGGGTCTGTATTGGCAAATACATCATTGTTTTCGTCGATCAGGATTTCGCTGACCTCATTGAATTTGAGGCTGTTGATATTGTCGTCTTCATGTTGAATTTGCTGGATTGTATGCTTTATCAGAGGATCGTAAAGGATGATACCATTTTTTTCTGTCGCCAGCCAAAGTTTTCCGTTTAAGTCTTCGGTAATGTAGCAGAGGCTGATGCCAGTTGACGGCCATTTAACCTGATGCATTGTAATTTTCTCTGACTTGCAGTCGATGTGAATCAACTTTTGCCTTCCCCCTAACCAAATATCTCCTTTTCTATCAGCGGTAATGCATGAAAACTCAGTATCCGAAGCCGGGTTGGCGAAATATTGTTTTGTTTTTTTAGTCCGATGAGAATACCGCATAACACCCTTTCCCGGATTGAGCAACCATATCTCCCCACCCGGTGTGGTGGCAACGAAGTTATTAAATTGAGATCTGCTGTAACGCAGCTGATCAGTGATGAGATGAATGTCGTTGTTAATCAGAGAAAACAAACCTGCTTCACTTAAAAAGAACACATTTTTCTTTCGGTCCATAAAAGCATGAACCGAACCGATATTCGCTTTATTGGCGAACTCGTGTTTGATAAACTTGTTTCTTTTTCGGTTATACTGATACATTCCTTTGTGTGAGCCGATCCAAACAGTGCCGTCCTTGTCTTCCGCGATTCCTTGTATATTCGTCGATTCTCCTGAAGCTCCGGACAGATAAACCTCAAAGTTTTTCCCGTTGAATCTGTTAATTCCATCCTGCGAGCCAAGCCAAAGGAAGCCTTGAGAATCTTTCAGCATATGGTACACCGATCCTTGCGACAAGCCATCCTCAATGCCGACGTGTCGAAACCTGTACGTTCCTTGAGCCAAAACATGTCCGGCGAGGAGTACGAATACCAATAAGGTCAAGTTTACAGCGCGCATGTTTCGGGTTTTCATCTCCCGGATCCGGTGTAAGATTTACGAGATTAGTATAAATATCCCCTTGAATGCAGGATTTTCCTAGCCAGATAGGCCAATATCATTGCTTTCTGATACCAATTTCATGGTTTACCATGATAAAACGTAAGGTAAAAAATACTGAAATTTGGGTGTTCAAAATATTAAGCGGTATACACACAGTCTTCCCTTAAGATATTGTAACCCTCCTCTTAAATCCCCCTCCCTTACCGCCGACAGGTGATGAAGGAGGGGGATAATACTTTATAGACATAAAAAAACGCATCAGATTATTTCTGACGCGTTCGTATTTTCTTCAAAATAATGAAGTGATCAGCCGTTATCCGCAAACTCAGGATAAAGGGTCATTCCTCCATCTATATATAGTGTTTCCCCGTTTACGTAATCGGATTCATCCGAAGATAACCAGGCAACTGCCTTGGCTACATCTTGTGGAGTACCGATCCGTTTATACGGAATAAGCTGTAGCAAACTGTTATACTTTTCAGGATCCGACCAAACTTCTTTATTGATCGTTGTTTTAATTGCTCCCGGACTAACCGAATTAACGCGAATCTTGTGAGGAGCTAGTTCCTGCGATATGGATTTCATGAACATCATGACGCCACCTTTCGAAGCAGCATAATTCACGTGGCCCGCCCAGGGAATGATGTCATGCACCGAGCTCATCAATACGATCTTTCCAATGGAAAGTTCGCTATGATCTAAAACATCAGCCTTATTTTTCTCTTGTGCAACAAACTGACGGGCAGCTTCCCGGCAACATAAGAATTGACCGGTAAGGTTCACATCGATGACCTTCTGCCACTCTTCCAATGTCATATCAAGAAACGCAGCATCTTTTTGTAGGCCCGCATTACTGATAAGGATATCCAACCGTCCGTACTCATTAATGGTTTTGTTGAACATGGCTTTCACTTCCTCCTCGTGACTCACATCCGCTTTTACAAGGATCGCAGTTCCGCCAATTTTTTCAATTTCCTCCATTGTCTTTCTGCCTTCCTCTGCATTAGACGAGTAGTTAACAACAACTTTGGCTCCCAGACTGGCAAGATGAATGGCGCAAGCGCGTCCTATTCCGGAGCTGGATCCCGTCACAATGGCAACCTGGTCTTTTAGTCTCAAAAATGAATCACTCATATTATTTCCTCTATGGATTTAAGTTTCTTCCAAACTCTCCTGTTTACATTTTTAACAGCCCAATTTCTGGCAATAAGAATAGCCTTTGAAACAGCCTCCCTTGGAGAAATATTGTCGGTTCTAAGCAACTCCTGTGCGATAGCGACCGCTTTTTCCCGTGTTGTGGGAGACAGATACATTAATTCCGGCAATGCTAATTTTGCGTCCATAGAATCAGATGTTGAAAATTTGAGTTTTGAAGTGTTGACTTTTACCTTAGATTAAAAATTTGATGCCAGTGTAATGCTTTTAATGTGAGCAACATTGTTTATAAAAATGTAGTCACTTTTGCCATTGGCGGGTAAAAAAAATCCCCATCCAAAAAATCAGATGGGGATTTTTTTTAGATGATTTCCCTTATTTAACTTCTTCGAAGTTAACATCCGTAACATCTTCTGCACCGGCTCCGTCATTCGCTGCCGGATTGCCTTGTGGATTTCCTGCTGGTCCTTGCTGGCCATCTCCACCTTGTGCATACATTTCCTGGCTTGACGCCTGCCATGCAGCATTCAGTTTCTCCATTGCCGCATCAATACCTGCTGCATCCTGAGTTGAATGAGCTGCTTTCAGTTCTGTCAGGGCACCTTCAATAGCCGACTTGTTTCCTTCTGAAAGTTTGTCGCCAAATTCTTTCAATTGTTTTTCAGTTGAGAAAATCAGGCTGTCAGCTGCATTAATTTTATCTACTTTCTCACGTTCTGCTTTATCAGCAGCTTCGTTTGCTTTTGCTTCTTCACGCATACGGTTAATTTCCGCATCCGTCAAACCACTTGAAGCTTCAATTCTGATTTTTTGCTCTTTACCAGTTCCTTTATCTTTTGCAGATACGTGAAGGATACCGTTTGCATCTACATCAAATGTAACTTCGATTTGTGGAGTACCACGTTGTGCCGGTGGAATGTCAGACAAATGGAAACGTCCCAAAGTACGGTTCTGGTTTGCCATTGGGCGCTCACCCTGCAAAATATGAATTTCAACAGATGGCTGGTTATCAGCGGCAGTTGAGAACGTCTCAGTTTTCTTAGAAGGAATAGTTGTATTCGCTTCAATCAACTTTGTAGAAACACCACCAAGTGTTTCGATACCCAAAGAAAGAGGTATAACGTCAAGAAGAAGTACGTCTTTTACTTCACCCGTCAATACACCACCCTGGATTGCTGCACCTACTGCAACTGCTTCGTCAGGATTGACTCCCTTTGAAGGTTTTTTACCAAAGAATTTCTCTACTTCCTCCTGTACACGTGGAATACGTGTTGAACCACCTACAAGAATGATCTCGCTGATGTCGCTGTTCGAATATCCGGCGTTTTTCATGGCTCTTTTGCAAGGCTCCATCATACGTTGGAACAAGCTGTCTGCCAGTTGCTCAAACTTCGCTTTTGTCAAAGTGCGAACAAGGTGTTTTGGAATACCATCAACAGGGAATATATATGGTAGGTTGATCTCAGTTTGCGTTGAGCTTGAAAGTTCAACCTTAGCTTTTTCAGCCGCTTCTTTCAACCGTTGCAAAGCCATCGGATCTTTTCTCAGATCAACACCTTCGTCAGTTTTGAATTCGTCAGCAAGCCAGTTGATGATCACCTGGTCAAAGTCGTCACCACCAAGGTGTGTATCACCGTCGGTAGATTTTACTTCAAACACACCATCACCCAGTTCAAGGATTGATATATCGAAAGTACCACCACCTAAGTCAAACACGGCGATTTTCATATCGATGTGTTGCTTATCAAGGCCGTAAGCCAAAGCAGCAGCAGTTGGTTCGTTTATAATACGTTTCACATCAAGACCTGCGATCTGACCCGCTTCTTTTGTAGCCTGACGTTCCGCGTCATTGAAGTAAGCAGGAACTGTGATAACCGCTTCCGTTACTTCCTGTCCAAGATAATCTTCAGCAGTTTGTCTCATTTTTTGCAAAATGAATGCTGAAACTTCCTGTGGAGTATACAGACGGTCTCCGATTGGAATACGCGGAGTATTGTTAGGACCTTTTTCTACGGTATAAGCAACAGTCTGCATTTCGCTGTTAACATCGTCATACTTTTTGCCCATGAAACGTTTGATGGAGCTAATCGTATGTTTGGGATTGGTGATTGCCTGACGTTTTGCAGGCGCACCTATCTTACGTTCGCCGTTATCCATAAAGGCAACTACGGACGGCGTAGTACGAGCACCTTCGCTATTTGCTATTACGACAGGTTCATTACCTTCCATTACAGCCACACAAGAGTTCGTAGTTCCTAAGTCTATGCCAATAATTTTTCCCATTTTTTTATTTATAAGTTACGTTATGATTTTGATTCTTGTATTGATGTCAGATGTGCTACTCGCCTTCCGACTTTCGAAGTGTGTATTAAAAAGCCCGTACCACAACTTTATGTATGATTTATATATGACAAACTGTCATATGCACAAATGCAGAAGGTTTTGATAAGTTATAACTCATTGTTAGGCCCAATCCGCGTGCTGAAATTGGTAATAACAACAATTTAGTAACTTATCAAAACCTTTTAGTTTCGATTAATATTCTGGTTTTCAGACCACTTGACCCATGTAAGGATCACTTTGGCTTTCTTTGCCCGTTTCTACATGGCCGGCAAAGCGAATAGCATTACGCTCATTTTCTTCGGTGACGACAGTGAAATCATACCAGTTAAAGTTTTTCTCCAGATTCAATACAAGGGTAGCATTGGCACTGGCAGAAACGCTGGTTGACTGTCCGGCAGATTTATAAGCGTTGTCAGTAATTTTCAAATCAATTGGTTTCGCAGACAAATTGGAAACTTTCAATACCAAATTTCCAGTCGCTTTTTTACTTTTATCTACCTGGTATTCAGTGGATAATTTTAAATTGCTTCCGGTGCTGTCTCCGATAAATTCACGCATGAAACCATTAGGTCCGTACACCACCAAGTGAAATTTTCCGTTTTCGAAGTCGTTCAGATCCCAGGTGTCCGACAGGGTATCTCCGGCTTTTACTGCATAATTTCTGACATGCACTTTCTCTTGTTTCACTCCATAGGCATATACCATGAAAGGGGATCCGGCAGATGCCTTTCCGAATATGCCATTTCCGA
>DASYHR010000321.1:0-9085 GCA_035998385.1 Dyadobacter sp.
GATAAGCACAAGATCAAACCAATGCTTGTATTGTTTGATTCATGCTGGGATCCGAATCCTAAATTGGGTAAACAACGGGATCCGAAACCTGGCGTGCACAATTCCGGATGGGTACAAAGTCCTGGTTTGGAAGCGTTGAAGGACAGCACACAATATCCGCGTTTGGCGAGATATGTAAATGGTACTGTTGCTAAATTTGCCGACGATGACCGCGTACTTGCCTGGGATATCTGGAATGAGCCGGATAATCCGAACACGAGTTCTTATGGTAAAATAGAGCTGCCTAACAAAGTGGATTATGTATTGCCTCTGATGAAAGATGCATTTAAATGGGCCCGCGCAGCAAATCCTTCGCAACCGCTAACTGCCGGGGTTTGGGCTGGCGACTGGTCTACTCCACAGACTTTGAAGCCAATAGAAACAGCAAGTATTGAAGAGTCTGATGTAGTGAGCTTCCACAATTATGACAAGCCGGAAGATTTTGAAAGACGTATCAAACAACTCCAACAATACGATCGTCCGTTGATCTGTACTGAGTACATGTCACGCGGTAACGGCAGTTTCTTTGAAGGATTTTTACCTATTGCTAAGAAATACAATGTGGGTGCGATCAACTGGGGATTGGTTGACGGGAAATCACAGACGATTTATCCCTGGGATAGCTGGAAAAAAACTTATACCAAAGAACCTGATCTTTGGTTCCACGATATCTTCCGCAAAGACGGAACGCCTTATCGTCAGGCGGAAGTAGATTTGATTAAAAATCTGACGGCTGCAAAGTAATTTTTTTCTGCCACGGATGCACGAATGGTCACGAATTTTATCAGTGTTAATCGGTGCATCCGTGGCAATTTTTTTGAAGTTATTGAGCCACGGATGCACGAATGGTCACGAATTTTATCTGTGGTAATCGGTGTATCCGTGGCTAATTTTTTTGAAGTTATTTAGCCACGGATGCACGAATAATCACGAATTTTATCAGTGTTAATCGGTGTATCCGTGGCAATTTTTTTGAAGTTATTTAGCCACGGATGTACGAATGGTCACGAATTTTATCAGTGTTAATCGGTGTATCCGTGGCTGAAATTTTTACAAGCCTTGCTGCGTTAGCAAAAGATCTTCAAGTGTTTCGCGGCGACGGACGAGACGTGCCTCGCCATTATCTACCAACACTTCTGCAGGTCTGAAACGGGCGTTGTAATTTGAGCTCATAGTGAAACCGTAAGCACCGGCGTTAAGAAAAGCCAGAATATCGCCCTGTCTTACTTCCGGCAGATTTCGATCAGAGGCAAATGTATCCGTCTCGCAAATATATCCTACCACATTGTAAGGCTTCTCTTCGCCACCCGGATTGGAAGTATTCAAAATATGATGATACGAACCATACATCATCGGGCGAATCAAATGATTCAAACCTGAATCCACATGTACGAAGTTACGCGCCGGATCCTCTTTGACAACGGTCGTGGTTACAAGCAGGTTACCCGATTCACTTACCAGGAACTTGCCAGGTTCAAACCACAGTTGTAGTTCCCGGCCATATTCTGAACAGAATTTTTTGAAGCGTGCCGTGATCTTGTTTCCCAGCAATTCCATATCTGTGATCGCATCGCCAGGCATGTAGGATACCTTAAATCCACCGCCCAAATCTATAATTTCAAGGTCAGGGAAATGTTTGGCTGTTTCAAAAAGGATATCTGCTACTTTAAGAAAAGGCTCAGCGTCTTTGATATCCGAACCGGTATGTTGATGTAGGCCGATGATTTTGATATCATACTTCTTCACAATCTCCAGAATCTTATCCAGTAGCAAAACTGAAATTCCAAACTTGGAATCAGCGTGAGCCGTCATGATTTTGGCATGGCCGCCTGCAGCTACGTTTGGCTTGATACGAATCAGGCAAGGCTTTGTATTTCCAAATGTCTGTCCGAACCATTCCAGTAATGGCAGGCTGTCAACATTCACAATTGCACCTGCTTCTACAGCTTCTTTCACTTCATAAAAAGGTACTCCGCTTGGCGTAAAAGTGATTTGTTTCGCTTCATATCCAGCCAGTTTACCCATCTCCAGCTCACCGGGAGATACCACGTCAAGCTCCACACCAATCTCCCGCATCAGACGAAGTACAGCAAGGTTGGTATTGGATTTACATGCAAACTTAATTTTCATATTCACGCCAGAAAAGGCCTCCTGCAGGGCAGCAGCTTTGCGGCGAATGGTTTGCCCGTCATACACATATAACGGGCTTCCGAATTGTTCAATGAGGTGGGCAGGGGCTATGCCCTGAATAGTATATTGGCCTTGGTCAGAAAGTTGCATGGATGCACTTATAGAATTTTAAAAGATATTTATTGTGCGCGGTACTTGTCGAGATATTGAGCCATTTCCTGCTGAATACTCTTTGCTTCACCCTGCGCTTTTTGAGCAAAATCAGTGCCGTTGCTCGCATATATAATGCTTCTGGATGCATTGATCAGGAGGCCGCAATGGCTGTTCATGCCGAACCTTGATACTTCTTCGAGATTTCCTCCCTGTGCACCTACGCCGGGAACAAGTAAGAAATGATCAGGAATGATGGTCCGGATATGAGCGATATCTTTCGCCTGTGTGGCACCCACTACGTACATCATACGATTGGCGCCAGCCCATTCCTGCGACTTTTCGAGAACCTGTTCGTAAAGTGGTTTGCCGTCAATTTCCAATCTCTGGAAATCAGTACCGCCGGAATTGGAGGTGAGCGCCAGCAGTATGACCCACTTATTTTCAAATTCAAGAAATGGCAAAACCGAATCGCTTCCCATATACGGAGCAACCGTAACAGAGTCGAAATTCAATCCTGACGAAGACGGATCGAAAAATGTTCTTGCATACAAGCCTGACGTATTCCCGATATCTCCGCGTTTGGCATCAGCAATTGTGAAATGAGAATCAGGAATATATTCCATCGTTTTCTGAAGACTTTCCCAGCCTTTGCCACCCATGGCTTCGTAAAAAGCAATATTTGGTTTGTAGGAAACACAATAGTCGGCAGTTGCATCTATAATTTGTTTATTGAATGCAAATACCGGATCAGGCTCACTCATCAGGTGTGAAGGAATTTTACGTATGTCGGTATCCAGCCCTACACAGAGGTATGATTTCTTCGTGGAAATATGCTCAAAAAGATTTTCGTACGTCATGATTTTCGAAATGTTGCGCCGAAATTACAACCAATGACAATAGATTCATAAATTTGCAGACAGATATCAATAATTAACATCATAACAATCAGCAATTCACAGCACCTATGCAGATCAGAGAAACATCCATCAAGGGTTTGGTAGAATTAACACCACGCGTTTTCAAAGATGAACGTGGTCTTTTTTTTGAATCCTACAACGAGGGATTATTCAAAGAGCTTGGCTTACCAACCAACTTTGTTCAGGATAATCAGTCGTTTTCTGTGAAAGGCGTTGTGCGGGGATTACATTTTCAAAAGGCTCCGTTTGCACAGGGAAAGCTGGTGAGAGTGATATCAGGCCGTGTGTTGGACGTAGCCGTGGACATTCGTCCTGAGTCTCCAACATTCGGTAAGCACGAAGTATTTGAATTGAGAAGCGATACCAACAACATGGCCTACATTCCGGAAGGTTTTGCTCACGGTTTTGTAGCGCTGGAGGATTCAGTATTCAGCTATAAATGTACCAACGGTTATAATAAAGAAGCGGAATCCGGCTTACTTTGGAATGATCCTGAGCTGGGTATAGACTGGGGCATTTCAAGCCCTATTGTTTCCGAAAAAGACGTGATTCTACCGACTTTGAAAGAGCTTTTTGGCGAAATCAAAAAATAAAGATCCATACAAAACAAAGAACCCGGAATCTGGTAATAACAACTATCCGGTTCCGGGTTCTTTATTTTTCGAATAATTCTTCCAACGCTTTCGAAGCCACTTTTCTCGCGGAGTGGGGATTCTGACCTGTAATAAGCCTTTCATCAAGTTCAATAAACTCCATAAAAGGAATCATTGATTTGGTGTAGTGAGCGCCGTTTTCTTTCAGTTTATCTTCCAGATAATAGGGGACTTCACTCACAAAAGCCTGAAGTGTCTCTTCCATGTTGGAGTAACCGGTGAGGTATTTGTCGCTGATCAGTAAAGATCCGTCGGAAAGTCTGACGTTTAGCAAACCACACACACCGTGGCACACGGCAGATACGGTTCCCCCATGCTCATAGATACTTTTGGTAATGTCCTGTAAAGTGGAATTGTCCGTCAGGTCCCACATCGCTCCGTGGCCGCCCGCGTAATAAATCAGGCGGTAATCACCTGCATGTACCTGTTCAGGTTTGAGGGAGTTGTTAATTTTAGATTGAAAAATACTGTCTTCCCAATATTTCTGATTGATCTCTTCTTTGAGGTCGAAGCTACGTTCGTCAATAGGAATTTTGCCTCCCGCGGGGCTTACTATATCAATAATAACCCGCCGATTGATCATCACGTCATAAAAGTGTGTAAGCTCACTTAACCATAAACCAGTTTTACCGGATTTGGTAGGATAGGTGTCATGGTTGGTACATACGATGAGAACTTTCATGAGTTTGTGCAGGATGATATGGCTTGAAAGATACCATAAAATCGGTGCAAATTCCAGTCGCACAGGTCTGAAGTTATGTCAGACAGAAAGCAACTGGTTTTTGTAGGCGAAGGCAACCGCCGCGGCAGTCGTTTTGGTTCCGGTTTTTTCGAGTACTCTCAAACGGTGCCCTTCTACGGTGCGCACGCTGATAAAAAGTTTTTCACTGATCTCGGTGGTAGACAGACCGTCACAAATGAGCTGCAGCACTTCCTTTTCCCTTGCCGATAGTGCCACATTGGTAGCGTTTGGAAAGAAAGGATGTCTATTCGGATTACGATTAACCATTTTCCGGTGCATGGCTTTCGATACAAAATCATTGTAATAGAAACCTTCATCGGCTACACGTCTGATCGCTTTTTCCACTTCGTCGGGACTTGTATCCTTTAGCAAGTAGCCCTGAACTCCTTTTTCTAGCATGTGTATCACAAACCTATCTTCGTTGTACATAGATACAACAATAATTTTAACCTGCGGAAACCGTTCAAAAGTAGCTTCTGTAGCCTGGATTCCGTCCATGACGGGCATCTGTAAATCCATAAAAACAATATCCGGAGTAGTTAAGACCATCTTGTCGAGCAGTTCCTGTCCATTGGCTGCTTCAAGTATAAACTCAAAGTCAGGAATACCGCTAAGCATAGAAATGAACCCTTTCCGAAAGAGTTCGTGGTCATCTGCTATACCTAATTTCAGCGTTGTCATCATCAGTTAAATATTCACTCGTTCACGACGGAAAGGATGCAGAGGTTCGGGTTTATTTTCAGCTATTTCGGAAATGAAGGGCACAAGTGCAAGCGCACATGAGCCGCCGCTTCCGTTTTTACTGTACTGAACAGTTCCATTCACAATAGCCAGCCGGCTTTCAATACCAAGTAGTCCCAAACCTGCAAGATTTCCCTCTTTTACTGCCTCTGAGTCGAACCCGATCCCATTATCCGTTACCCTCAGACCAATAAATTTGTCATTCATTTCCAGGCTTATATCAATGACTGAGCAATTAGCATGTTTGATCGCATTATTTACAAGCTCCTGCATGATGCGATAGATCGTGAGTTCTATTTTCTGTCCTTGCCGCGGCAGTTCCTCTGTGCCCGGATGAAACGTGATCGCGAGATTATTCCCTTCTTCAAGTTTATGAATAAATTCATCAATGGCCTCGGCGAGTCCGAAACGCTCAAGCGTGGTAGGTACCAGATCACGTGTAATACGACGTACATGCAGGATCGTTTCCTCTACAAGCGACTGGGTCTTTTTCATGATTTGTTCATTTTTCTCCCCTGAGTCTCCCAACGTTTTGCCGAGCTGATTCAGGCTCAGTTTGGTCAGTGACAGCATTGTTCCGATATCATCATGTAAATCCTGTGCTATTCTCCGACGTTCGGTTTCCTCCGAATTAAGAGCCGTGTCTAACAATAACCTGCTGTGGTTTTTCTCTATATCACTGAGTTTTTTCTCTTCTGCAAACCTCCTTTTCTGGTAATACAAAACAAATGAAATGACGAAAAATGCCATCATCAGCATGGCAAGTGTTCCAATCAATAAAGCCCACTTTATTTGTTCAGTGTCTTGCATAATATCGCGCAGAAAAAACCCAGATCCCTAAGCTAAACAGTAACATAATAACAATATCAAAAATATACAGTATCCGATCCAAAAAGCCAATGGTAAACATGGTTTCCCATCTTATGGCATAGTGCAGGGCCGGCGATACGAAAATCAGACTGGAATAAAAGACAAGCAAACCAGAGCAAATCCAGAAGAACGGAAACGTAAGTAAACTCGGAATTTTAAGTGCTCTGATCAATTCGTAGAAATATGCCAATGTCCAGAAGATCATCAGCAGTGCCTCAATCGTACTTGCGTATTTAACGATCCGGTGCTCTTTGAGATTGCTGAAACTTGGGTTACACTGCCAGATATCCCAGACACTGAAGCAGATGAAGGCGACAATCACCGGCACAATGAACTTCTTCAAAGTCGGGTTCTCAAATTTATAAAAGAACATTCCGCTCAAAAATGTATACCTCACGACGATCGAAAGATTATACAACATCAGGTTGTTCATCCGGTAAGTCGCAAAGTGGAACATCAGCAGATCTATGATAAATCTGAGTATCAGAAAAATGAAAAGTAACCGGAAGGATGGATCTACATAAGCCTTCCGGTACATAATCAGAATTAATGGCAACAGCGTTACTATTACGGTAATATTGGCTAGTATATCGTATTGAAAGAAGTGAATATATTTATCCAGCATTTAATTACCATTTAGGTCAATCTCCGTTAATTGTATATCAGTTACTTTGCTCCTGGCAAGTACTTGGGCATAATGGCCCGTTGGTCAGTGCCGAAGGGGTTGGATCTTTGTGAGCGAGTTCCGGTCGCAGATCGTTACCGAATTTGTCAACGGCTACGATGACAAGTCTGGAAGTGTTTTTCCCTTTAGCGTCAACTGTAGCTTTTCCGTCTTTATGCGTTTCCAGTGTATTTCCGTAATATACCCGAAAACCTACACACTGGTCTCCATAAGGCGCGATCAGTTCCTTGAATCTGTTCATTCCAAAAAACTCAGCTTCAACATAATTATCTCCGGTCTTTATGATGGCATCCTTTTTTCGCTGATGAACATCTTTTATTTTTTTTGCTTCCGAGGAAAGAATAATTTTTCCTTCGTCGCCTGAGAATACTGGTTTTTTTTCAAAAGGGTTGTCCATAATTGTAGGGGTATTGTATTGGTTAGAAATATGTTTTAACGTTCTATAAAAGTAGATCGTAGTTGTATCAATGCCAAGAAGAAGGCTGGTTACTGATTTAACGGTTTGTGTTAACTTATTGATTTTCAAATATTTTGTTTTATTCCAAAGTGAAAAACACGTAAAACTACTTATTGAATTAAGGGTAATTACCGTGAGACTACAAACGCAGGTTCAGGCAGTACAAAAGGATATCCATGTGAGTAAACTGAAGTTGATTGAAAAGTTTACTCATCTCTTTCAATGTCAGGTCAGTAGCTTTTTGTTATATATTTGAATACTATGAAACCAACGATAACAATTGAATACTGCCCTAAGTGTAACTGGCTGTTGCGCTCGGCATGGATGGCTCAGGAATTACTAACGACCTTTGCAGACGATCTGCATGGGGTAACACTTGTGCCTTCGGAAATCGCCGGAATGTATACCATTCATGTTAACGATGTCCTGCTCTGGGATCGGAAGCGGGAGGGAGGTTTCCCCGAACCGAAAGAAATGAAACAACGTGTGCGGGATGTGATTGCACCTGAGCGGAATTTGGGACACAATGAAAGGTAGACGGAATTATCTACCAGTTTTGTAGACAAATTGTCACCATAACCAAATCATATACTGAAAACCTGGCATGTACTTGTTTTACTTCCTATATTGAATTTTGTGTTTCACTTCGGTCAATAGGTTGTCAGCGAGTTAGTTATCCGATATATTTTAGTTAGAAGGTCAAAATTAAAACCCATGAGATAAATCTATGGCACATTGTTTATCGTTTATTAGGTAAAATTGTTAACCTAAACACACGATGGTCATGGAAAGCAAACTAAAAATACCGCAGGAGATGTTGATGAACATAGATTTTATCAATACCGTAAACGGTGGAATGAGTGAGCCAGCCATTCAGCTCGAAAGAGGGTCGGATGGTTTTGAGGTTGTTGTAAAAATTCCTGGCATCGAAGTTGAGGACCTTCAGCTTGAAGTAGTCAGAGGTAAGAAGAATTCTACCAGCCTGAAATTGTTTCATTTACTGCCTATATTTTCTCAGAAGTCTCTGCCTGCAGAGGAACAGTGGAAGACAGTTCGATTTATCAATACGTTTGTTATACCCGAGGGGGTGAGTGTTGAAAATATCTCTGCCCGGTACGACGATAGCAACAGACATTTGGTTCTGAACTTGCCATATGGCGACGAGCAGGGCGATTATCGGAGAATAGTAGATATAGACCGATGGTAAGATACCGGAAAAATCAGGACCTGTGACTTAATCGTTACAGGTTTTTTTATGCCCTGATCAATCGTAAAAGGCTCTTTTTGAGTGTGAATATGCTATTTTTATCATAATAAATTATACGCTTCCAATAGTTTGTGTTAAAATATTGCAAAGCTTTAAAATTTGCTTCAAAATGGCTTTTCAATTCGTAATTTAGTGGAGCCAAAAGCATATTTATACCTTCCAGCTCAACATTATGAAAAAGTCGAACATATTCGCGTATATTGAACTCTCCAAACTAGTAGAAGAACTTAAGCAATCCACCTCCTCTGACAAGCTCAAAGAAAAACTCAAAGCACAATCCGCTTATTTCAACATCATTGAACCGCGCTATTTTTCCGACTCGCTCATTCCGGAATGGGAAGGAATTCTCTCTTTCACAAAACAAAAAGGAGCAAGAGTAGACGAGGACGGAAATGTGGTATCTAATGCTGCCCACAATTCAATTGACAGCC
>DASYHR010000332.1:0-2843 GCA_035998385.1 Dyadobacter sp.
TAACCAAGGCCGATTCCCTTTTGTAAAGTAGGAGATTGAGTTCCGGAAGTTACCTCTCCGACTACATTACCTTCTGCATCGCAAAGCTCATAATGGCCACGAGGAATTCCTCTGTCGATCATCTCAAAGCCGATCAGCTTCTTTTGAAGCCCGGCTTCTTTTTGTTGCTTCAATGCTGATGAATTGGTGAAATCTTTGGTGAACTTGGTTACCCAACCCAAGCCTGCCTCTAATGGAGATGTTGTGTCATCAATGTCATTTCCATACAGGCAGAATCCTTTTTCCAATCTGAGTGTATCACGCGCACCAAGTCCTACAGGTTTGATGCCGAAAGAGCCACCGGCTTCGAAAATGGCGTTCCAAACCTGTTCCGCATCTTCATTTTTGACATATATTTCAAAACCACCCGCACCCGTGTAGCCAGTGGCAGAGATAACTACATCTTCAATACCAGCCAACGTACCAATTTTGAAAGTATAATACTCCATCGCTGCCAGATCCAAATCAGTCAGTTTCTGAAGTGTGGCAGTGGCATTAGGCCCCTGCACGGCAAACAGGCAAGTGTCGGCAGACAAATCCTGCATTTCAACACCCTCCGTATTGTATTGCTGAATCCAGTTCCAGTCTTTTTCAATATTGGAAGCATTAACTACTAACATATAATCTTCATCTGCAATTTTATACACGAGAAGATCATCCACAACGCCGCCGGTTTCGTTTGGCAGGTAGCTATATTGTACTTTTCCGTCATAGAGTACCGATGCATCGTTGGCAGAAACGCGTTGTATCAGGTCGAGTGCTTTTGGACCTTTTACACTGAATTCCCCCATATGAGACACATCAAAAACGCCTACGTTGTTACGCACTGTATGGTGTTCTTCCAGATCGGAGGAATAACGAACAGGCATTTCAAAACCGGCAAAGGGCACAATCTTAGCACCTAACTGAACATGTACGTGGTGAAGCGGTACGTTTTTCATCAATGGTTAATTGGTTTGGATTTATTTGCAAAAGTAGGCAAACGACATCAAAGCCACACAAAAAACTATGTTTTCAAATTTTCGGCTAAATCATTTTGAAGTATATTGGGAAAAAATAGACATAAATTATTGTCTTTTTGATAATTAACAGTAATTACCATGATTAAAAAGTATTGGATATTTTCTATTCTCACCCTTGTCAACAGTCAGTTGGCGCGTGCTCAGACAGCTACTTTCCAGGGGCAGACTATTGATGATAAAATCAGCATTGGATATGGAGTAACGACTGGTGATGTGGATGGTGATGGCAAACCGGATATTCTGCTGGCAGATAAAAAAGATATTGTCTGGTATAAAAATCCGGACGGTCGGGACAAGCCCTGGCAAAGGTATGTTCTGGCAACAAATCTGACTGAAAACGATAATGTGTGTATTGCAGCACGTGACATCGATGGCGACGGAAAGGTAGAAGTAGCTGTTGGGGCTGAGTGGAATCCTTCTGAAACGAAGAATAATAAGAAATCCGGTGCGGTATTTTATTTGGATGCTCCCGAAGATCGTACACAAACCTGGCAGCCCGTACGCCTGCATCATGAGGTCACGATTCACCGGATGCAGTTTGTGAAAACTGTCGATGATACTTACCAACTTGTGGTGTTGCCTTTGCACGGTGAAGGTAATGCAGGAGGAGAAGGAGCGGGCGTGAAAGCGATTATTTTTGACATCCCTGAAAACCGGAAAGGGTTGTGGAGTTACCAGCTGTTGGAAACAGAAATGCACATGACACACAATTTGCAGCCTATGGAGGTTTCTGGTCGCTTTCTGGGAATGGCCGTTGCAGGGAAAGAAGGCGTGCAGGTTTTTTTGAATGGTGCGGACGGGTGGGCAGCTTCCGGAAACTGGATGGTGCCGTCTCGTGGAGTAGGTGAGATCCGTACAGGAACGTTAGGGAATAATCAGCTATTCACCGCGACAATAGAACCTATGCACGGAAACTCGCTGGTAGTCTACACCAAAGACAGCCGCACCGTGTTGACCGACAAAATAAAAGAAGGGCACGCTTTGGTATGCGCGGACTTTTTTGGACAGGGTAGAGATCAGATCGTAATGGGTTGGCGAAATCCGAATGTAGTAGGGGAGACCGGGGTCCGGATATATGTAGGATCGGATGGAGAGGGGAAAAAATGGCAAGAGTATACGCTGGATGAAAAAATCAAGATTGCCTGTGAGGATGTGACCGCAGCAGATCTGGACGGTGATGGTTTTCCGGATGTCATCGCTTCAGGTAGAGCCACGAAGAACCTTGTTGTGTATTGGAATCAACGAAAGAAATAAACTGATAGTAAACAGAAACGGGCTGGAAAATTACTTTTCAGCCCGTTTCTGTTGATTTTGAGATGGTTATTAATCTCTTCTGCCCATTAATAAACTTACGTAGTAAAGCAAGGTTGCCAATGAACCGATTGCAGCTACAAGATAAGTTCTTGCTGCCCATTTGAGCGCATCTGCCGACATAACGTATTCACGTTCGTTGACGATGCGGTTATTTTTTATCCATGCCAAAGCGCGGTTACTTGCATCGTATTCCACCGGAAGTGTGATGAAACTGAATAGAGTTGTTAATGCGAATAACGCTACTCCAATCGCCAACGGAATAGGGGTTGTATTAATCAACAAAATACCTCCCAAAATTACCCACTGCATGTATTGTGAAGCAACGCTCAGAAACGGCACCATTTGCGACCTGAATTGAAGCCACTTGTAGGATGTCGCGTGTTGTACCGCGTGACCGCATTCGTGAGAGGCAACTGCCGCAGCAGCTACACTACGTCCGTAAAAAACATCAGGGCTCAGGTTCACCGT
>DASYHR010000402.1:0-1796 GCA_035998385.1 Dyadobacter sp.
CGCGTTTAAGTCTGAACGTGAAGTTGGAGATCAGTTGCTGCGTGTAGAGGGATTATCTAAAACCGCCGAAGACGGAACTCCACTTTTCAAAAACCTGAGTTTCAATATAAACAAAGGAGATAAAATTGCATTTGTAAGCCGCAACGTGAATGCGATCAGTGGGTTTTTCGATGTAATCAATGAGGTGCAAAAAGCGGATGCAGGAGAGTATACATGGGGAGTGACGATTACAAAATCGTATTTCCCGAAAGATCCAACTGAATTCTTTGATGTGGATTTGAATCTTGTAGACTGGCTGCGTCAATATTCAGAGGAGAAAGATGAGAGCTTTATCCGCGGATTTTTGGGTCGCATGTTGTTCTCCGGAGAAGAAGCGCTTAAAAAGGCGAAAGTATTATCAGGAGGAGAGAAGGTACGTTGTATGTTGTCGAGAACAATGCTTTCCAGTGCGAATGCTCTTGTATTGGACGACCCGACTAACCACCTTGATCTTGAATCGATTACAGCATTGAACAATGGCTTGATCGATTTCTCAGGCTGTCTGTTATTCTACTCCCATGATCACCAGTTCGTTCATACGATTGCCAATCGTATCATTGAAATCGGACCAAAAGGTGTTGTAGATAAGCTCATGAGCTATGACGACTTCCTGAAAGACGAAACTGTAAAACAACAAAGAGCCAAGTTGTATTAATATAGCTGACTATCAAAGTAAAAGGGTCTGCAATCGTTCGATTGCAGACCCTTTTACTTTACTCTTGTCTTCTAAACAATATATTTTTCATACTGTTTGATCACATCTGCAGGCGGCCCCTCCCATACATTAGGCGTGTTACCTACATAGCCAATGTCGTCAATGCCGATCCTTGTCGTATAAAATCCGGATGCTGTGAGGTTACGCATCAGATTGAAGAATGCCACTCCCTGGCTGAAAATAGGTTTAGCTTTTTCAGGATAGGCAATGTCGTCAACAATCTGTATCTGCTGCTCTTTGCTACATAGTGTAAATATTTTTTTGAACCTTTTGTTCGACTCAATATCAAGCCATTTCAAACCTCCACGAAGAGGAGTCTGGTTTTGCGGCATATCCTTGGCAATGAATTCAATAAACGCCGGAACACCTGCCTGCGAGGCGCTTCCGGACTTGTCGTCGGCAGGAATGATGATGTCGCACAATACCTTCACTGTTGCAAGTTCTGCTACTGTGAAGAATTTCTCCTTCATTAACTTCGCGTCGTGTATTGCCTCTTCTTTCTGGCGGCCACCCGGAATTTTAATCGGAGTTTCCGGTGGCAGGTTGCTATCCAGCTCCCTTTGCTCTGCCATGGCTACCTGAGGGTTGAGACCCGCGATACCTAATGAGCTGAGCGTAAGTGCTTTTAATGAATCTCTACGTTTCATAATTAATAAATGACGTTCAGTTGATTAGATATTTTTCTTTTTGGTCTGATCAATGATATAATCAGATGCTCTCCATGCCAGCGCAAGTATAGTCCAGGTTGGATTTTTATCTGCCTGTGATACGAAGGATCCACCATCCGCGACAAATACGTTTTTCGCATCGTGTGCCTGAGAGAATCTGTTCAATGCAGAAGTTTTCGGATCATCTCCCATTCTCACTGTACCTACCTCGTGTATTATGCGGCCCGGAGCTGCAATACCGTAATTGGTATCTGCACCTGGCTTTACACCACTGGCTACGCCACCCAGCGAATGAATGATTTCTTCAAAAGTATCATGCATGTGTTTGGCCTGTTTAATCTCATAATCAGACCATTTGTAATGGAAACGAAGTA
>DASYHR010000432.1:0-3478 GCA_035998385.1 Dyadobacter sp.
ATAAATACCCTTCATTGGGTCATTTTTTAAAAGCTGATTTTAATGCTTCTGATGCATAGGATTGTGCATCTTTAGCTTGGGGAACGATAATGGCCATCCCAAAAAATTCATGGGTAACCCCTTCGTAGTTTTTTGAATCGACCTTAACACCGGCGTCCTTTAATTTTTGTGCAAGCAGCTTACCATCGCTTAATAACGGGTCAATTTCAGCAGTAATAATGGTAGTTTCAGGCAAGCCTTCTAGATTCGCGCCTACCAGATTGATACGCGTATCTTTGGCTTCAGCCATGCTGTTAAGGTAATTTTTAACAAACCAGCCCATCATTGGTTTGTCAAGTGGTTTGGCGGATGCATATTTTTGATAAGACTCTGTATTCATGTCAGATCCTGCAACAGGATAAACCAAAAGCTGGTGAACAGGTAATTGCAAACCCTTGTCTCTTGCCATGATGCTGACATTTGCAGCCAGGTTTCCACCTGCGCTCTCTCCGGCAACAGCGATTTTCTTTGCATCACCCTTCATTGCAACTGCATTCTTCAGTGTCCATTGGTAGGCTGCAAACGCGTCGTCGTGCGCTACCGGGAACTTGTGCTCTGGTGCCAGGCGATAGGCAACAGAAACCACTATAGCACCTGTCTGTTCCGCAAGGCCTCTGGCTGAAGCATCATAAACATCAAGATCAGCAATAACGAATCCGCCTCCATGGTAGTAGACAATAACAGGGTAAGGAGCCGTTCCCATTTTTGGCGTATAAATCCTTGCATGAATGTTTCCGCCTTCAACCGGAATTTCTTTACCGGCAGTATCGACCATGATAGCAGGCATAGCGATATTGTTTTGCTTTACAAGATCCATGACCGCATCGGTAGGTGTGTGATTCTGACGTGCCTGTGGAGCAGTTAGCTTGGAAATAGGCGCGTCTTTGTAACTTACCAGTTTTTCAATGACAGCCAGCATTTCGTCTTTGATGTCTGGTGCCCAGGCCGGAGCAGCACTATCTGGTTTGATCGCCGTAGTCGCTGCGGCCGTGTCCATTTCTACAGCAAGTGAGTCAGTGTCTGATGTCTTGTTATCCGACCCTGCGCAGCCAGCCAGCACACTACATACAATAGCAGTAGCAGTCCAGGCTTTGAATACCTTTCTGTTTGAAATTGATTTTAGTTTGGTTTGCATCTTATCTCATTTTTTGGTTTTAAGTTGAGCATACCTACGGGGGATATGCTCTTCCCGATTAATGAAATGAGTTGACCATGATAAGCAGGAATGAAAAAGAGCTGCCT
Source organism: Dyadobacter sp. (assembly GCA_035998385.1). GTDB lineage: Bacteria > Bacteroidota > Bacteroidia > Cytophagales > Spirosomataceae > Dyadobacter. Next base: position 1,282 of record DASYHR010000432.1, read on the forward strand.
TGTTTAAAGTTGCAATTAGCGGTATCTGTAGTTTCAACACGGTTAATATATATGAAAAATAACTGACTGTTTTAACGAAACTTGTAGTGCTGATTTCTTCGAAAATTTAAGATTGCTTGTAGATAAATACTGAATATAAAAAGCATGAAAAAACCCGAACAAAGCAGAAGGATGTCTGCCTGTTCGGGTTGTCAGTAAGGTAGTTTACTCATTAAGACCTCTACCCGTTTTGTGTTGTAATTCGTCGATACGCTTGGAAGCTTCGGCTTTAGTAAGAGTAGTGTCGACTTCCTCGCCTGCCTCTTCGGACAGCGTTTTCAGGTAAGATTGCTGTGCGCCTGTCATTGGCTCCTGGCCGGTGGTCCATTCATCCGGATCCTTCACTGTATTTGACCCTTTCATAGTCTGATCATCCTCAAGTTGACCTTTACTTTCTTCGTTGGTTTTTTTTTCTGTGTTTGCCATGTTCGTTCTATTTTAATCATGTAAATACAAAAACCAAGCCAGTCGAAACAGCACATTTCATATTGACAAATTTTCATAACGCACAGGTCAAAAAAGTGGCGAACTGCTATGCTCATGGTGAAACAGTTACTCAAAATCGTTTTCACTACCCGATAGCTACCTAGCCATTAAAACCAACCATTACTGGCTATCCTTTAATCTTCAACGACTGTATCAATCCATCTGCTATTTCCAAATGGTACGTCAATACGATCGGGCTTCCTTCAAAATTCCCCGAAGTTTCGGCTTTCAAAATGCTTTCTGTTTCATTTACTTCATAGCCGACAGGCTTCATAGTTGCTCTGTATCGTTTGTTTGAATCAGCGATCCAATGCTCTATTTCCTTTCTTCCTTCGTGCGTTTTTCCCTCATCAACAACCATGGCTGTTTCCGAAAAACAATCAGCGTACGCAACGCTATCAAAGCGATTTTGCGTTTCAACTAAATCTGCTACTATTTTAGGTAAGTTCATTTTTTTTCTTTTTTGTGATTATTAGATAGTTGGAACTGTTCCGCCGTCCATTACATATTCTGTACCAGTGAGATAGCTTGCTCTGGGCGAAACCAGAAAGCCGATCAATTCAGCGACCTCATTAGGTTCTGCCGGTCTTCCGAATGGTATTCCACCCAATGCATCCATTACACTCTGTTGCGCTTCCTGTACAGTACTATTCGAGTTTCTAGCTATTTCGCCCAGCCATGCTTCCGATGCTGTCGTATTAATCCAGCCCGGCGAGACAGTCAGCACCCGTACTCCATTTGGAGCAACTTCGTTTGATAGACTTTTACTGTAGTTTCTTAGTCCTGCTTTTGCAGCTGCATAGGGCAATGTTGAATCGTACAAAGGGAGCTTGCCTTGTATGGAGGCTATGTGAATTATCACTCCACTTTTGCGCCCAACCATTTGTGGTAAAAACCCTCTGTCGAGCCGAACCGGAGCTAGTAAATTAGCCTGAAGAGTTGATACCCAATCTTCATCAGTCAAAACAGAAAATCCACCGGCGGGCGTTGATGAAGATCCAAGGTTATTTACCAGAATATCGAGTACTCCATAAGTTGACAGTACTTCACTCACCACTTTTTTTGATCCCTCAGCCTTACTTAAATCAGCGGCAATGAAATGCAAGTTCTCGTTTTCTTCTTCCGGCGCGTTCCTTGCGGTGATAATAACTTTTGCACCAGCTTGTACAAGTCTTTCAGCAATTGCTTTTCCAGCACCTTTTGTCCCCCCGGTAACAAGAGCAATCTTGCCTGCTAATTCATTGTTAAAATTATACTGTTCCATTGTACTTGTCTTTTGATTAAAAATGAATGGTAGGACAAAATTGGTGCGTAAATGAAGTTTAGACAAGTACGGAATTACGATTCATATAGGGATAAATTGATCCCCTATTGCAGTAACTGATACATACGTTTAATTTTGCGATATGTATGAAAGAAAGACAACACCAAATCTGAATTGCGGACTTGACCTGATAGGTGAGGTTCTCTATGGCAAATGGAAAATACGTTTGCTGTGGTTTATTGACCAGGGGCATCAAAGACCGAGTGAATTACAACGCAAAATTCCGGATGCTTCGCGCAGGGTTTTGAATATCCAGTTGAAAGAACTGGAAGAGCATGAATTGGTTACCAAGGTAATTTATCCTGTTGTACCTCCTAAGGTAGAATACAGTCTTACCGACTTTGGTAA
>DASYHR010000437.1:0-1813 GCA_035998385.1 Dyadobacter sp.
CCGGAAGCTACGATCAGTAAAATGGTGGTTGAAGATGGATTCGAAGTAAAACTCGTCGCGGCTGAACCGTTGGTAAGTGCACCGGTTGCTATGCTTTTTGACGATAAAGCGAGAATGTGGGTCGTTGAGATGATCGGCTATATGCCGGATACAATCGGAACTGGTGAAGACATTCCTAACGGCAAAATAGTCATTCTGGAGGATAAGAATAAAGATGGCGTTTACGATGACCGTAAGGTTTTTCTGGATTCCCTGGTTTTGCCAAGGGCCATTTGTCTGATCGACAATGGAATTTTGGTAGCTGAACCGACCAATCTTTGGTTTTACGAAATACAGGGCGATAAGCCTATTAAAAAAACTTTGGTTGATGATCAATACGCCGTCGGTGGTAATGTGGAACACCAGCCGAACGGATTATTGCGTGCCATGGACAACTGGATTTACAATGCTAAATCCGACAAGAGATACCGCAAGATCAAAGATAAGTGGGTGGTAGAACACACGCATTTCCGGGGACAGTGGGGTATTACTCAGGACAACTACGGACGGGTATACTACAACAACAATTCTCAGAACTTGCTCGGCGACTACTTTTCGCCAGGGTTTGGAGCAAGTAATAAGAACCAGAGAGGTGTAGCAGGTTATAATGAAAAGTCTGTAGCCAACAACAAGGTCTACCCTATTCGGCCTACGCCTGGTGTAAACCGCGGCTACATGAAAAATGTTTTGAACGACAGCCTCAAGCTGAACGAATTTACTGCTGCCGCGGCTCCTGTAATCTACAGAGGCGACTTGTTTGGAAAAGATTATGAGTGGAATGCCTTCGTACCGGAGCCATCTGCCAACCTGATCAAACGTAATATCTTGAAGGAGAATGGATATGTAACTAAAGGAGAGCAGGCATATAAAGGCAAAGAGTTTCTGGCAAGCACCGATGAGCGCTTCCGCCCGGTAACCTTGACAAACGCACCCGATGGTTCAATGTATATTCTGGACATGTATAGAGGTATTATTCAGCATAAAACATATCTGACACCTTACCTTAAGGATCAAATTGGCAAACGTGAATTGACCCAACCTTTAGCGAGTGGCAGAATTTATAAGGTGATGCCAAAAAACAGGAAGACCGAGAACGTCACTTTACAAGGCAACCCTGAGCAATTGGTTAGACTTCTGGGGCATGCAAACGGCTGGGTTCGCGACAAAGCTCAGCAGAAATTGATTGACATGAAGTCGACACAGGTTATACCTTTACTACAAGCTGCTATTGCGCAGAAAGAAAATCCGCTTTTTGCCTTACATGCCCTGTGGACTTTGGAAGGTCTGAATGCTTTGAAAACTGAGGAGGTTTTAGCCTTCATCAACAACCCAACCTGGACTTACAAAATGCAAGGGTTGACTGCCGTACCGTCGGTGATTTCCCAGGAAAATTATGCAAAGTTTACGAACGTTCTCGATTTGCTCATCTCTTCGGGTGACACACTGGCCGCTCCATACGTGGCCTTCCTTGCTCCTTCCATCAAAAAATTTGACGGCGCGGCTTCCACCAATCTTCTGAAAAAATTATCATTGGCTTATCCTGATAACAGATTTGTTGCAGATGCGATCGTAAGCAATTTGCAGGATGATGAAGAGCCATTTCTTGCCGGCCTCACGAGCTCGTTCAAGACTCAGGAACCTCTGATTGCGAAGCAACTACAAAAAGCAATTGCCAATGCAAAAAGTGCTGCAGCAAACCGTAATCCGGAAATTTTAAAGAAGCAGTTTCCAAAAGGAGAAGCACTATTTACATCTATATGCCAGACTTGTCATG
>DASYHR010000453.1:0-3243 GCA_035998385.1 Dyadobacter sp.
TACTTCAAAATACAGCAAAATGAGAATACTAGTTTTTGGGGCAACAGGCTCTCAACAGTTCCACGCCATAGCGGAAGCAAATGAGAAAAGCGCAGAAGTAATCGCTGCGACCACTACTGAAAACAGTTTTGATAAGTTAAAGCAGGCCGGTGCGGAGCCGGTTTTAGCCGATATGGCGATGCTGCTCGAATGCTGGAAATTACCGAAGATATCGACGCAATTGCGTTTATGATCCCTGTCTCTTTGCCTAATCCTATCAATGGCCTTGACTTTTTCAAAAATGTCATCGACGCAGCCCTGGCCAATGGGGTCAAAAAGATAGTCTGGAACACCAGTGGATGGCTGGAAGATCAAAAAACAGGTGTAGCAACGGATGATGTGAAACTGGACATTAAAGATTATCTAGTAAATAGCGGATTAGATTATGTGATCATTCAGCCCACTATATACATGAAAAATAGGATGGGAGGATTTTGTGCGCCTTTTGTTATAAATGAGAGAAAACTGGCATATCCTACCCCTGAAACAATGCCTATTGGCTGGATAGCATCCAGGGACGTAAGCGCCTTTGTCGTTGAAGCTATTTATAACACCAACTTGAAAGCAAATTCTATTCAGCTGAGTAGTTTAGAAAAACCTAAAAGGAAACGATCTGGCAGATCGATTTTCCAAAGGTGTTAGCGAAACAATTACCTACTACACAACCACCGGCAGAGTTTAAGGCAATCCTGGCCCCGTTTGTTGGAGAAGCTGCCGCCGCAGCGGTCGCTTCATCTTATGAGATCTTGCAAAATTCATCACAATACCCTTCCAAATTTAATCCAAACATGCATGATGTTTTAGAAAAGTTGCCCGTCAAGATGACGTCGGTAGAAGACTGGGCGAAAGCGAACAAAAGCTATTTTTTCAAATAAAAGTTGAATGATAGGGAGTGAAAAATTCGTAGCATCATACTTCTATACGTTCGCAAAAAAAAGAGTTGCGAAGGTGTTTCATCCTTTACAGCTGAGACGAATGGGAACCTGCTGAGAAACTTTAAATTCTTGGCAGGTTCAAACAATCTGAAATAGCAATTGTTTGAGAAGTGAAATAAAGCAAAATCATAGCCCTGTAGACATTTTCAGATGTCAATAGGCTATGATAAACTTTGGGGTAAGAATATTGTATAATATTTAATTCAAAGCCGGAGTCTGGGATTGTATGTAACTATCCGGAAAGCAAATCCGCCCTGAATGATACACACAACCGTGATACATTCAGAGCGAATTTACATGAAACGACTATCCAAAGCCGGTATAGGAATTGCTCCGACAAATGCAGCTATCCGAGAAAATCAAATTTCCTGCCCGAAACTTCGGCTTAATTAACACTTTAAAGCTTTTTATCCCTACGGATTAGATATTCAAGCGCTTCCACTAAAACATTGGATTATTATGCGCCCGTTCATCAGGCATTGGCATCATAGCATCCCAGTGCTCGGCTAATTTTTCGTTTTCAAGACGATAGATATCAATAAACCTCCATTCTTTTCCTGCCATTTCAAAACGTGAATGAAGGAAGACAATGTCACCATCAGCAGCAATGTGCTTGAAATTGATTTTTTGTTTTTGTACCCCTTGTGATATTAGCATCTGTAAAAGTCCTTTTACTCCTTCTGGACCATCAGGAGTTGTTGGATTATGCTGTATAAAATCACTTGTCATATACTCATCTACTGCGTTTGCATCCAGATCACCAAAAATTCTCTGATATGCCATTGCAGCTATTTGCTTATTTTTCTCTTCCTGTTCCATTATAAAAATTTTTTAAGTTAATATTCTGTCAAGTTAATTATAAAAAGGATTTTGAAAAAATACTTACCTATTGGTATGATAACTACTTATAGGTAAGAATTACTGTCTATCAGTTATAAAAATTAAAAAAATAAACTAAGGATTTGTACGGAAATTACCTGACTGAAAGACCTCTGAATAATTTTTTAATTATTCAACCATCTTTCTTTTCAGCCTAATGTTATACGTATCTGTTTTTAAATAACAGATCACATCAGTCGAAAACGGTTTGTTCTGATGATTCTCCAAACCATCATATTAAATGTTTGATTTGAACTGTTGATAGTGGATAATACTTTACTGCTTAGCTTTACAATTTAAATAACCACTTTAAGAATGGTCGTCATAAAATCTTTACTGGTCTTTATTTTGGCCGGGCTTTGTGAAATTGGAGGTGGATATTTGATTTGGTTATGGCTAAAAGAAGATAAGTCAGTTTGGTATGGCATTCTGGGTGGGATCATACTGGCTTTATATGGGGTCGCCGCTACACTTCAACCAGCTGGTTTTGGCCGTGTTTATGCCACATATGGCGGTATCTTCATAGTAATGGCCCTGATTTGGGCTTGGCAGATCGATGGCTTCAGGCCAGATAAATATGACCTGATTGGAGCAACAATTGCGTTGATCGGAGTTTGTATCATTTACTATGCTCCTAGATCCTAGTCTTATGAATTTATCCCCTTTCTAAATATATCATTGGGATTTAGGCATCTTGTCCAGCTCCATGATAAAGAACACTAATTCCTTGTTTCAATCGAATTTGCCTATATTTAAAGAAACAGGGCATTCCGCTACCTGGTAGGCTAGATAAAAATTCAGTCAGAGATTGAATAAATGCTTAAACTAGACGAAACCGAACAAGATTTTACTCAGTGCAATGTTCGGATTTTCAGAAACCAGTTCATAGCTGTTTGGGCTTTATATAATAATATAAAGCTTTTGATTTGAATGATCAGAATAGCGTCGTAAATCAGACAAGAGACTATCAGACTACTCCTTCGTTTTCAACTATGTCAAATTTGAATGACCCACTCGCAGCTGTTACGATAGTTAGATTTTCAGACACCAAACATAATTCTGGCGTGTCCCATTACTGTTACAGAAATTTATGCTTTAAGACCATAACTATCAGAAAAACAGCTAACTGTCAATCAATTTGGTCAGTATATGAAAAGCTAGTCCTACCTTGTTGACTGAGGCGGATTACTCAGGTATTTTTTTCAGTCTTTGTTTTCACCAATTTCAATTGTTGATTAATGTATCGGTAGGTTTTCCATTGATGTTCACAGCAACCGAACCGATTAGCAGTAATAACCTGATGTTTTATAGAGTCAAATTTTACTTCATAACCGGCTAACTCATTCGACAACTCACGGTTGAGCGCAAATTTTTTGGTCCGCTTGTCATA
>DASYHR010000662.1:0-3624 GCA_035998385.1 Dyadobacter sp.
ATGGTGGCGGGCACCCCGGGAGGATCCACGATCATTACCTCCGTATACCAAACTGTCATTAACGTTATTGAACATGGCATGACGATGCAGCAAGCTGTAAACGCACTTAAATTTCACCACCAGTGGTTACCGGATAAAACCACATTTGAAGCCAATGCATTCTCTGAAAATACCATCAAGAGGTTACAGAACAAAGGTTTCATTTTGGAACAGCAAAGAAACACAATTGGCAGAATGGACTGTATACTCGTTACTCCGGACGGCTGGCTCGAAGGCGGCTCTGATCCCCGTGGTGACAATACCAGCGTAGGCTATTGAGTTCAGTAAGTCAGTTCGGCGATGAGAGCCGCGTATTGCGGAAACTCAGCGACCAGCGAATTTCTATCTGCCATTTCAAAATCGGTAAAATCGAAACCGGGGGAAACAGTACATCCTACCAGCGAATAATGACTTTGAGCTGCCGGGCGGGAAGCAAACCAGCTTCCCGCAGGTACAACTGCCTGGAAAGTTTCTCCATTTTCCGGTTCAGAACCAAATCTAATTACATTCAATTTGCCGGTATATCCATCCAACACGAAAATTTCCAGCGCTGCTCCCGCATAGAAATGCCACATTTCATCTGACTTAATCCGGTGAAATGCCGAGAATTGCCCTTGTTCAAGCAGAAAATAAATTCCGGTAGAAAATGACCTGCTACCCGAGCCGAAGCGTTGTGGTAATCCCTCTGCAGCGATTTCCTCTTTCGACCGATACGTTTCAGCATAAAAACCACCTTCCGGATGCGGCTGCAGACTATATTTTTCGACCCAATATGTTACTGTTTTCATTATTTTAATCGGTTATTACTTTCAATCCTGAGTTTTCAAGTTCCAGTACGGCATCTGTCTTTTTATTGGTAACAATGACGTCGACTAGGCTCGCAGGCGCAAATTGCAAATACTTGTCTTTCCCGATTTTAGAAACGTCGCAGAGTAGATACGTTTCATCTGCATGTGCCGCTGCAGTGAGGGTTATGCCAGCTTCCAGTTCACTGTGAGCGCTCAAACCATTCGACAAAGAAATACCATCTACACCTACGAAAGCCTTATCAAAGTGATATCTCGCGATATGCTCCTCCGCCATTTTTCCATGAACAGCTTGTCGCTCTTTATCTACCTCACCTCCTACCAGATTAATTTTCACAGCCGAATCAATCAATTCATGTAATACGGGTAGCGAGTTGGTAATCACGCGTATTTCTTTATTTTTTAAGAACTGGCACAAACGGAATACCGTGCTGCCACAATCCATAAAGATCGTATCCCCATCCTGTATAAACCGGGCAGCCAACCTACAAATATGGTCTTTAGCTTCAGCATTACTTGCAATTTTGTTGGTGAAGTTGGCAGGCGTTTTGACCAGATCCAGCCGCATAGCTCCTCCATGCGTACGATAAACCAGACCGTCGCCGGCGAGAGTCAGTAAATCCCTGCGTATTGTAATCTCCGAAATCCCGATTTCATCAGCCAATTCCTTCACAGATGCCTCCCCTGTCTCCGCAATTTTATCTAAAATTATCTTCTTCCTTTTTTGAAAATTCATTGCATTCTGTACATTTGTTCAAAAATAATCAATTTCGATCAAAATAAATCAAATATGAACGATAAGATTAAGGTAATATCCGAAGAGATTTTATCCAACAACTGGTACACGCTCAAAAAGTTTACATTCGACTACCTCAAACCGGATGGAAGCTCAGAGAGGCAGTCTCGTGAAGCATATGACCGTGGCAATGGGGCAGTCATTTTGTTATATAATTCAGAAAAACAAACCATCATACTAACAAGGCAATTCCGGCTTCCTACTTACATCAATGGAAATGAGTCGGGAATGATGATAGAAGCGTGCGCAGGTTTGCTGGATAAAGACAACGCTGAAGATTGTATTCGCCGGGAAACAGAAGAGGAAACCGGTTACAGAATGGGAGAAATTACCAAGGTTTTTGAAGCATACATGTCGCCAGGATCTGTGACAGAAATTCTTTACTTTTTTGTAGCGCCCTACACGGATGCCATGCGAATCGGTCATGGAGGAGGCTGTGCCGATGAGCATGAGAATATTGAAGTAATGGAAATGCCATTTGGCGATGCTGTTGCGATGATCGCATCTGGAGATATCAAAGACGCCAAAACGATTATGCTTGTGCAGTACATGCAGTTGCAAGGACTGGTAAGGCTATAAAAAAACCCGGTGTTGAGCCGGGTTTTAATTCTTTATTTACGATATCGGATCCGGAATAGGATCTGTGTTTGTTCCCTCAGTACCTGGTTTACTAGTGAATTTGGCATACAAGTCTTTAAGGAAAGATTCTGCATCCGGGAAATTGGTTTTCAGCGCTTCTGAACCTTTTGTCTTCAGCTCGTCAAAATATTCCGGCGCTTTATCCATGGCCCCTTCAGCTTCCGCTTTCAAATCGGTTGCCTTGTTCTTCAAATCTTCCAAAAGCTTTTCTCCTTCTTCCGTCTGCAGGTATTTGTGCGCGGCAACTCCGGCAGCTGCGCCAAGGATAAATGTGGCAAGGTGTTTTGCGTTAATGCTCATAGTCTCTGGTGTTTTAGTTGATTACCCACTTAAAGTTAACGATGATACTATTCAAAAGAAACAGACTCAACCAGTTATACATCAACGGTGAAAAAATGATGCCAAATATCCGCTTTCAAGTGTCGGCTATCAGATTAATAGAAATCCGGTAGCCAATCATCCGAATTATTTAATCTCGAATGCCGCCTGCATGCGGTAACTTACTTTGATTTTTTGATAAGTCAGATCACTGTCCTGAACGGCATCTGCAGATTCTGCCATGGTGCGCATATTGGCCTTCATGAACATTGGCTGAGGATACTGAATATTTTCGTCCAGTTCGCGGATTTCCAACACCTGACCAAGCTTCTGATCTATAGCTCCTACCAGATAGGTGGCTTTTTCCTTGGCAGCTTTCAACGCGTCAATCTTCACCTGCTTTTTGAATTCTTCTCTTTTGGAATGATCCACACGGCTCACATTGGCATACTGCACTCCACGACTTTCAACTTTGGACAAAATCCCATCCAGTTTTTCTGCGCTGCTTACTTTCAGCTCATATTGTTTTGCTTCCTGAAATATCGCCGGCTTTTTCTTTTTATCAACATAATTCTGATAACCTCCTACCCCACTGATTGACAATGCCTCTTTGGGTAATCCGGCATCTGCAACTGCTTTGATAAGTTGCTTTTCCAATGTGCTGATTACCACTTTATCCTTCTGATTTTTCTCATCGTTGAAGTATTCTTTCAGTGATATATTGAAATAAATTTCATCGGGAATAACTTCCATTTCAGCGAAACCAGCAACTTCAATCTTACGTGTAGGTGCTACTTGCTGTACTGTAGCGGTTTGAGCAAATGACGATTCCATAACGGCTCCGAATAACAATGCGCCTAACAAAACAACTTTTTTCATGGCTTAATTAAATAGTCACCCCTTAAAAAACATATAACTACTTATATTATAGATATTTAAGTTTTAAATTTAGTTGTTTATTCTGCAAGATTTGTTTATTTTAGAATACAAATCTTGCAGAATAATGCTAGCAAAACCGAAACAAAC
>DASYHR010000673.1:0-9762 GCA_035998385.1 Dyadobacter sp.
GAACATTGTTCTGGCTTTTCTTCGCCTTTTTAGATGTTTGTTTGTACTTTCACGGTCGCATTTAAATCTTTAACTATAGTATAGCAATAAGACATGAGCAAAATTAAGGTTGCAAACCCCGTAGTAGAGCTTGACGGAGACGAGATGACTCGTATCATCTGGAAGTTTATCAAAGAAAAACTTATTTTACCATATCTGGACGTAGATATTAAGTATTACGATTTAGGTGTTGAATACCGTGATGAAACCAATGATCAGGTTACAATTGATGCTGCAAATGCTATCAGAGAGCACGGAGTAGGTATCAAATGTGCAACGATCACACCAGATGAGGACCGTGTAACGGAATTCAATCTGAAACAAATGTGGAAGTCTCCAAACGGAACAATTCGTAACATCCTGGATGGTACTGTATTCCGCGAGCCTATCGTGATGAGCAATGTACCTCGTTTGGTAACAAACTGGAGCGCACCTATCATTGTTGGTCGTCACGCTTTTGGAGATCAGTATAAAGCAACAGATTTCGTTGTACCTGGAAAAGGTAAATTGACCATCAAATTTGAAGGTGAAGACGGACAGGTTATTGAGCACGAAGTATATGAATTCAAAGGTGCTGGTGTAGCAATGGGAATGTACAACATCGACGAGTCGATCCGTGGATTTGCGCGCTCTTGCTTCAACGTAGCTTTGGGTAAAGGATGGCCTTTGTACCTTTCTACAAAAAATACGATTTTGAAGAAATACGATGGTCGTTTCAAAGACATTTTCCAGGAAGTATACGATACTGAGTACGCAGGAAAAGTACATTACGAGCACCGTCTGATTGATGACATGGTTGCCTCTGCTCTTAAATGGGAAGGTAACTTTGTATGGGCTTGTAAGAACTACGATGGTGACGTACAGTCTGACACTGTTGCACAAGGATTTGGTTCATTGGGTCTGATGACTTCTGTATTGGTTACGCCTGATGGCAAAACAATGGAAGCGGAGGCTGCACACGGAACTGTAACCCGTCACTACCGTGAACACCAGAAAGGACGCCCAACTTCTACAAACCCGATCGCATCTATCTTTGCATGGACGCGTGGATTAGAGTTCCGTGGTAAATTGGACGGAAACCAGGAATTGATCGATTTCTGTCAGACTCTTGAAAGAGTTTGTATCGAAACGGTCGAAAGCGGTAAAATGACAAAGGATTTGGCAGTGTGTATCCACGGTAACAAAGTAAACCATGGCGAGCACTATCTGTATACAGAAGAATTCCTTGAAGCGATCAATGCAAACCTTCAGGCTGCATTGGCATAGTTTCTTTTTTTGGAAATGTTTTAAAAACCGCTGGCTTTTACGAAAGTCAGCGGTTTTTTGTTTTTTCAATTAGAAAATACTTAAATCAGTGGAGAGTCGGTATGAAATTTGCAAATTGAGGTACATTTGGTTCTTTTAAGACAGCACTCACTTTGTATAGAATCGTACTTTGCCTGCTCTGCGGGCTTGCATATATAGCATCCGTCTCCGCACAAACGGTCAGTTCGGAAACAAGGGTCGTATTAGCAGATACGACATCAGATCCCCAAGAAACTGATTTGATCGACATTGGAAAGCGGATTTTAAAGAGGCAGAGCAAGGCAGATGTTCCGCCACGCAAAGTTAACTTCTCTGTGGTTCCCGCCATTGGGTATACACTATCAACGGGATTTGTCGGTTTGGCCAGCGCCAACGCAGCCTTTCACCTGAGTGAGGATGCGTCCGCAGTCAATCTTTCGAGTGTCAGTGTCAGCGTCAATTACTCACAGTACGGGCAGCTCACCATTCCTATTCAAACCAACATCTGGACAAAAGAAAATCGCTATAACATTGTGACGGATTGGCGGTATTTCAAATATCCTCAGGACACGTATGGTCTTGGGGGCAATAGTTTGGAAGAAAATGCCAGTAAGCTGGTCTATTCACATATCAGACTACATCAGTTGGTACTTAAGAGAGTAGCAGGATCATTTTATGCTGGTGTGGGCTACATGCTTGATAAACGCTGGAAAATAAGAGAGGAGGGGTTTAATGAAGATGTGGCAGCCTATGGTCTTCCTGCAAAATCCATGTCATCGGGATTGCTGCTGAGTGCCTTATTTGATAACAGAAAAAATTCCATTAATCCGGAAGGGGGCTTTTACGGAAATATCCGTTACCGGATCAACCAGAAGTTTTTAGGTAGTGATACCAATTGGGAATCGCTGGTGATGGAGTTTCGTAAGTACATCAACTTCCCTGCAGGCAGTAAAAATACACTCGCCTTATGGAATCTCAATTGGCTTACGTTGAGCGGGAAACCGCCGTATCTGGATTTGCCGAGTACTGCCTGGGACGTTACCAATAATACCGGACGCGGTTATATTCAGGGGCGGTTTCGTAGTCCCCAAATGCTCTATGTTGAATCAGAATATCGTTTTGCACTTACTCAGAACGGACTTTTAGGAGGAGTTGTTTTTGCGAATGCGCAAAGTTTCTCCAACTGGCCATCCAAACGTTTCAACAGAGTAGCCCCGGGTGCAGGATTGGGCCTGAGGCTCAAAGTAAACAAAGCCTCCAGAACCAATGTCGGTATAGACTATGCCTTCGGCGCAAAGGGATCACGCGGGGTGTTTGTTAATTTGGGAGAGATTTTTTGAGGGGTTCGATCCACTGAATTTCGCAGTGTGGAGTATAATTATATTTCAAAAATATTTCATTTGAGATATTGTAAGTACCTTTGCGGGCAATTTGTTGATATAGATCGCAATATCCTTTTTTTAACTTAATTTTTCGTTGCAATGTCCGCAGTAGCAGAGCAAGCCAGGTTGGCCGACCGTATTAACGCCCTCGAAGAATCTTCGACGCTGGCGATGACAAAAATGGCGCGTGAATTAGCCGCACAAGGTCACAAAGTGATTAGTCTGAGTGTTGGAGAGCCAGATTTTAAGACGCCCACACACATTTGCGAGGCTGCCAAGAAAGCAATCGATGATGGTTTTCATGGCTATTCACCTGTAGCAGGATATCCTGATCTACGTAAGGCTATTGCAGATAAGTTAAAGCGGGATAATAACATAGATTGGAAGCCAGAAAATATCGTGGTTTCTACAGGTGCAAAACATTCATTGGCGAATGTGATTCAGGTTTTGATCAACCCGGGTGATGAGGTGATCATCTTTGCTCCATACTGGGTGAGTTATTCAGAAATGGTGAAGTTGGCTGAGGGTAAGTCTGTAATTGTGGACGGTGCTTTTGAAAATGATTTCAAAGTAACTGCCGCTCAGCTTGAAGCTGCGATTACTCCAAAAACCAAAATTGTCATGTATGCCTCGCCTAACAATCCAACGGGTGCCGTATATTCTGAGGCGGAATTGAGAGAAATCGCTGCAGTACTTGAAAAACATCCTGATGTTTACGTTCTGGCTGATGAGATTTACGAATATATCAATTTCACAGAAGAAGGTAATTTCAGCATAGGTTCTATTCCTGCGTTGAAAGAAAGAGTAATCACTGTAAATGGTGTGGCAAAAGGATACGCCATGACGGGCTGGAGAATCGGATTCACTGCTGCTGCAAAATGGATCGCAGACGGTGTTGAAAAACTACAGGGACAAGTTACTTCCGGAACCAATTCGATCGCGCAGAAAGCGGCAACAGCTGCTTTTAACGGTTCATTAGATGCTTCCAAAGAAATGGCGACTGCATACAAACGTCGTCGTGACCTTGTGATAGGTCTTTTGCAGGATATTCCGGGCTTCAAAGTAAGAATTCCTGAAGGTGCATTTTATGCATTCCCTGATGTGAGCGACTACTTTGGAAAGTCAGATGGCGAAACAACGATCAAAGATTCTGATGACTTCTCAAACTGGATTTTGAATAAATATTATGTATCTACAGTAGCCGGATCAGGATTTGGAGCACCAAACTGTATCCGTATCTCAACCGCAGCTGCAGACGAAGCTTTGGTGGAAGCGGTAAACCGCATCAAAGAAGCAGTTGCTACTTTGAAATAATTACCAAAATAATTTTTATAAAAGCCTCATGGTTGAATTAATCCATGGGGCTTTTGTTTTGATGTAAGGACTTAAAAAATAAGCTGACAGCTGATAGCTGAAAGCTGACCGCCAAATGAGCAAGTATTTGTATTTGAAAGTAAAGGAAATTGAGAAAGAGACCGAGGAGTCTGCAACAATCCATTTTTGGCATCCGCTTAATGAAGTGGTAGCTTACCGGCCAGGTCAATTTTTGACAATATTATTGCCTCAGGGTGATACAAAGATAAGGCGTTCGTATTCTATGTCGAGTTCGCCTTACACAGATGTATCTCTTGCCATCACGATTAAGCGTGTGCCCGGAGGCTTCGCTTCCAACCACTTACTGGATTCTGTAAAACCTGGTGATGTACTGGAAACGATGGAGCCGATGGGTAATTTCTTCCCAAAGCAAGCCGATGACCAGACCAGACAGGTTGTTTTCATCGGTGCAGGAAGTGGCGTTACGCCTCTGTTTTCAATCCTGAAGTCAATTCTGATGGTGGAACCTGAAAGTGAGGTTTTTCTTCTTTATGGCAGTCGGGATGAGAAAAATATCATCTTTAAAGATAAAATTGATGCGTTGAAGCAAAAGTACAAGGAGCGGTTTCATGTTGTACACAGTTTGAGTCAGCCTTCATTTGAATGGAACGGGGAAACGGGACGGCTGAACAAGACGCACATTTTGAAAATTATGGAATCAATGCCGTCACTGAATAAGAAGACGGCTGAATATTTCCTTTGCGGACCCGACGATATGATGGAGGAGGCGCACCGTGCATTGTCCATTCTTGCAGTTCCGGACCAGCTGGTGAGAAAAGAAAGCTTTGTGACTGCTACAAGTGCGCAGCCGGGAGAAGTGGTAGCGGAAGAAGATGATTCATCTAAAACGAGGGAAATCACTATTTTTTACGAAGGAACAGAATACAAACTTCCCGTAAAACCTCATGAAACAGTGCTTGAAGCGGCTTTGAATATGGACATTGACTTGCCGTATTCGTGTCAGGCAGGTATGTGTACGGCATGTCTGGGACGTTGTGTTTCCGGTAAGGTGCATTTGGATGAAGAAGACGGACTCTCAGAAGCCGAACGGAACGAAGGTTTTGTGCTGACTTGCGTTACTCGCCCAATGACAGACGACGTGGTGATTGAGGTAGAGTAGGGATGTCAGGCGCCCGAATTCAAACCACTTAAAATAATACTGATTTGTTCATGCTCCTCTTTCGAGAGTGTATGATTTTCTAATACCTGCAGGATCAGCTGAGAGGGAGAGTCTTGAAATGCAGTTTGAATAAGTCGGGATGTAAGATTTTGTCGGGTTTCTTCCTTCCCCAGGAGAGCTACATATATATGAGACCGGCCTCGTTCTGTACGATATAACAACCCTTTGTCATGCATGATTTGCATCAATTTTAGGGCTGTCGTATAACCAACACCCTTTGTCTCTGCCAGGTGCTTGTGTACGTCCTTCACCGTACTAGGACCTGAGGCCCATAAAAAATTCAAAATCTGCAGCTCGGCGTCTGTTGGTTTGATGTACATATCAATTCAGAAAGATAGAACTCCAAATATCTACGAATTTTATCGTACAACCAAGGGTTTGCTACGTATGTTTTCGTAATAAATATACTTATATTTGATTATCAGTATGTTGTAAAAATAAAAGAGACTGCAGAGAAGTCTCTGCAGTCGCCTCATTATATCAAATTCTGTGATACTATACGTAAGTATTCAACATCACCGGCATCACGAGCATGAGCACATCCTCATTTTCCTCCTGATCTACAGGGATGATAAGACCAGCTCTGTTAGGAGCAGAAAGTTCGAAAGTGATGGTTTTGCTTGACATGTTACCCAATACTTCGATCAGGAATTTTGCATTGAAGCCAATTTCCATATCATCGCCGTTGTACTCACACATCAAACGCTCATTAGCCTCATTGGAATAATCAAGATCTTCAGCAGAGATCACAAGATCATTCAGAGACATTTTTAGACGAACCTGATGCGTTGTACGGTTAGAGTAAATCGAAATACGACGCAACGAACTCAGAATTTCCTGTCTGTTAATTGTCAGGGTATTCTGGTTGTTGGTTGGAATTGCGTTTTCGTAATCAGGGAAACGCTCATCGATCAACCGGCAAATCATACGGATGTTTCCAAAGCTGAAGAAAGCATTCGACTGTGTAAACTCAGCTTTTACAGGAACATCTTCAGAAGGCAGACAAGATTTAAGCAGGTTTAATGCTTTTCTCTGCACGATCATTGATGTATCCACATCAGATTTGATATCCGAACGACGGTAGCGTACCAGACGATGACCGTCCGTTGCTACAAAAGTTGCATTTTCAGCACCCATTTGAACAAATACACCGGTCATAGCAGGACGAAGATCGTCAGTACTTGTGGCAAACAATGTATTTGAGATCGCAGCAGACAAAGCAGATGATGAAAGATCAACAGACTGGCCGAGATTCACAGACGGTGTTTTAGGGAAATCAATCGGATTTTCTCCTGACAGCTTGTAACGGCCATTGTCAGAAATAATTTCAGTTCCAAAAGTTTCTGCATTCACCTGAAGTGTAATAGGTTGCTCAGGAAGCCCGCGCAGGGTGTCAAGCAAAAGCTTCGCAGGAATTGCAATTGCTCCTTTTTCAGAAGATTCTACTTCAACTTCCGTAATCATGACCGTTTGAAGGTCAGAGGCGGTAACTGTAAGTTTATTTCCTTCAAGAGCAAGTAAAAAATTCTCTAGTATAGGCACAATTGGGTTCGTAGAAACGACACCGTTGATAGCGGACAGCTGCTTAAGGAGAACTGATGACGAAACGACAAACTTCATAATAATTGACGTAAGTGTTTATATATTAGGATTTTCTAGTTGAAATATACAGCAAAAAACTGTTTTGCAGGGAACAAAAGTATAAAAAATTAACTGCCCATCCTCGGCGTTTACGCGAATTTTCTCTTTCTGGCGTAATGTTGAAGTGTACCAAAAATTATGATTACCAGCAGTGGGGCCAGTAAATTAAGTCCTTGCCAGAATTTCCTGTTCTCCTGGATCTCAATTTTATCCAGCTCACGAATACTCACCTGTTTGTTGCGGGTATTGATCAGTCCATTGGCATCGGTGAGGTAATCCAGCGCATTCATGATAAGATCTTTATTCCCGAAAGTCAGGCCGGTAACTCTGTCGTAGCCGAGAGGAAGAGGGGCCCCCCGTTTGTAATCAACATCGTTTACAGCGATATCTCCGTCGGAGAAGATGACAACTTTGCCAGGTTGGCCGGTAGCTTTAAAGGTAGAGCTTCTGGGATCTGATGGTAATATCCGGTTTTGGAATAATGACGAAAATGAACCTTCCAAAAGAACTCCTGCCAGCTTCACGCCATTGTTATATTCCGTGGGGTCCGGTTGTTTTCTTGCTTCATTATAACCTACAAGCGCCGGTGTAGTTACAATCTGTGTATAAGCGGAAGTCATCAGAAGTGGTGTTTTTTTGATGCCACCGCTTCCGCCCACTGTATCGACCGAACTTAGAAAACGGGTGTATACCGCATTAATGTTCCGGGTAACAGGATGATTGCCCAGATTATTCAGGACAGGATAAAATCGCCAGGGCATAGGTTTGATCTCAGGTTTGTCGCCCATGGTTCCTACATTCAGCATTATTTGGGCACAATTGATATCCTTCACCAGATTGGTGTTAAGCCTTACTCCCCATTTGAAAAAAAGGTCATTCAAATTGAGATCCAGTGGCTGTGCGTAGGTGCCTTCCAGGCTTACGCTATCAACTTTGGATCCATCGACGAAAAACATGGCGCTACCACCGTTGACTACATATTGATCAATTTTATATTTTTCATCATCAGAAAAAGCACTGTCAGGCTTCAGGATAAGTAGCGCATCAAGTCCATCGTACGAAGCCGGGTTATTCATGTCCAGAAATACGTCGTAACTCTGTTGAATAGTAGCGATCAGATCACTGAGCCTTCCGGGTGCAATTTGGGTGTGACTTACAATAAGACCCACTTTCTTTCTTTCAGCATTGGCCAATAACCGAATCGCCGACGATAATTCAAATTCAATACCTTCTACGGATTGGTTCAGCTGCTCATCAGGACCGCTTCCCTTATTACCTTTTAACAATTGAACAGGAACCGAAAGTGTATCAGCCTGCACAATGGCACCCGGGAAAATAATTTTTTCAGTTCGTTTTCCATCCGGATCAGTGGCATGCAAATTTGTTGGCGTAAGCCCCCGGTTAATCAGGTTTCGATATTGTTTATTTCTTGTCTCCTCGTTAGGAGCGGAGGAAGGATCAGAAAATTGAAAGCTAAGTTTGCCGTTGGAATAGGTCTTAAATTCATCCAGCATTTCCCGCGTGGCATTTTCCAGCCTTTTGAAGCCCGGAGGAAAGTCGCCTGACAGATAGACGTTAACCTGCACATTCCTATCCAGATTTTCCAGCATCTGTTTGGTAGCATCAGATATGGTATATCGCTGATCGCTGGTAATGTCAAGTCTGAAAAAGAAGACAGAAGCCAGCCAGTTGATACCTGCCAAGACGGCTACAAGTGCCAGAAAGCGGAAAATTGTTTTATTCATGAAGGAAGAACGCCCGTTTTGATGCAAAAATATAAAAAGAATTTATAAAGCTTTCAGACGTTGGCTATCGGTATTTATTCTCATTGATATGATATTGATACGACCATTAGCGTTTGCCGATAGCACTAATCATTTTTTGAACTTACACGATTCAGGGTCCGACTCAAGATAGTAAGACTTGTAATTCAATGCTTTCCGGTTCATACATCCCTTCAGGTTGAGTAATTCAATGTTACGGAAATCAATCGGATGGCTTTCAGCCTGCAAGGCAATATACCCGCTTCCCAAAGCTGTGTTCTGCTTTTTCATCCAATCATCTTCGTTTCCAACTTTGCCATCTTTAAAAGTATGGTTGCTACCTACGTATCCACCTCCGATTTTGGGATTTGTGAAAACCAGAACGGTATCCCCTTCAATCATATGATATACAATAGAATCACCCATTACAATCGCTTCTGCCGTAACCCACTGATCGCCATTGTAGGTTTTGGATGTAGAATTGATACAATGTTCCTCTGTAGTCTTTCCTTTTATATCGACAATCGTTCCTGGTGTACATAGGTTTCCTGTCGTGCGCTCTCCGGCATTTAATCCGCCAAGGTATTGCATTTCCAGTGAGATCGGGAAATCCTGATCAAGACCGAGACTGGCAGCAGACTGAGAATGCAGCATAATACCGCTGTTTCGTACATTCCAGGAAGCGCCACCCGGTACCTGATTCCCTGTAAATCGGTATTGCAGACGGATTTTGTAATGAGAATAAGGCTTGTTGTAATACATGTGGCCGTATTCTGTAGTGAACTTATCATATTCCTTATAATTGACACGAATCATATTGTCTTCCACAAGGAAAGTGTTTTTATGATTGTCATTCAACTCAAATCCGGCAATTTTAATATCCCATCCTGTCAGGTCTATTCCATTAAACAGAGATTCCCACTCTTCCTTCTCCGCTTTTTTCTGACCAAACGTAGTAATATTGATCATGGTCAACAGGGTGATTATTGCCGTACAACTTCTTAAAATAAACTGGATGTTTTTTGGGAACATTATATACAGGTTTTGAGATGAGTATTTGATCTGAAAATTACGTCTTTTGAAAAAGGATACCTATTCT
>DASYHR010000681.1:0-2772 GCA_035998385.1 Dyadobacter sp.
GATTGGCTCCGAACTTGCTGGAACCGTCGACCCGGGCGGTAATGTCAATAAAATACCTGTCTTTGAAGCCGTAATTAACCCTTCCCATATAGGAATCCAGGCGTTGTTTGTTACGGTCGCTGTATACGGTTCGGTTCAAAGCCAGTTGCAGTGCTTCATTTTTGGTTGCATCATTTGGCAAGCCGGTTACCGAAATGTTGTTCTGATTGTAATTGTCGGTTTGCGTTGCGAACAGACCAGTAAACTTCAGACTGTGGTTGGCCCCGATTTTAGTACTGTAAGAAAGCACACTCTCATGCAACAGACCAATGAAGTTAGAATTGTTTTTGGAAGCACTCCCCGAGTTCTCATTTCTATCTTTCGCAGCGATAATGGATATGGGTGAGTAGTTGTCAAGCAACCGGAGATCCATATCTGCATTGAATGAGGCACGGTAAGTTAGGCCCGGAACAATGGTATATTCTCCATAGAGATTGATCAGCGTACGTTTGATGGTCCGTTTACGCATAATCGAAGTGAAATTGAGCGGATTTATAACTTCGCGGTACCGTCCGTTTCCCTGCTCTGCAAACGGGAAAATGCTACCATCCGGCTTGTATGCCTGTAGGGTAGGCGGAGCGCCAATCGCAGCACCGATCACTGTACCGGTAACAACACCGGCATCACCAACAGAGGTTGTTCCGGCCTCAATCCCGCTATTGTTGGAAAGACTTCCCATGACACTGGTTCCTACCCGGATCTTTTTACTTACGTTGTGATCCACATTCAGTCGGTAGGTAAAGCGGTTAAAATCTGAATTGATAATAATCCCCTGCTGACCGAAGTAGTTAGCCGATATGGAGAGTTGCGTCTTCTCGTTTCCTCCGCTTATTGTAAGCTGATGATTTTGAATAGGTGCTTTTCTGAAGATTTCATTTTGCCAGTTAATGCCTTCTCTCAAGCTTGCAGGATCTGCATAGTAATTGTCTTTAAATGTCTCGTTTTCAAGCAGAGCAAATTCTGCTGCGTTCAATACATCCAGCGTTTTCGTTACCTGCTGAACGCCGTAATAGCTTTCTATAGACACGTTTGTACGACCCGATTTTCCCCTTTTTGTACTGATCAATACCACGCCATTTGCAGCCCGGGCGCCGTAGATGGCAGATGCAGAGGCATCTTTCAAAACCTCTACAGATTCGATGTCATTGGGATTAATGGTTGATAACGGACTTACGTCATTGATTCCTCCGCTATTGGAAATCTGGATTCCGTCAATGACATATAAAGGTTCTGAATTTCCATTAATCGAGTTCGTTCCCCGGATACGTACACTGATGTTACCACCTGGTGCACCTGTGTTCTGGCTGATCTGAACTCCTGAAACCCTTGCTTGTAAACCCTGAGCAATGTTCGTAATGGGCAATTGGGTAAGTTCTTCTGCTTTGACGGAAGCTATTGATCCTGTTGTTTCTGCTTTGCGCTGCGTTCCGTAGCCGACCACCACCACTTCTTCAAGTGCTTTCGTATCGGCCTTCAAAGTGATGTTCACTTTTGACCTGCTTCCAACGGTAACCTCTTCCTTTAAATAACCTACAAACGAGATAACAAGAATGGCATCCGAAGTAACATCAATGGTGTAGGTTCCGTCGACAGAAGTAAGTGTACCTTTTTGTGTTCCTTTCACAGCTACACTGGCGCCGGGTATACCTTCCCCTTTTTCATCTGATACAGTTCCGCTCACGGAGATGGTTTGAGCGTCTGTTTTGTTTGCTGCCAACAGAATTACTGTCAGAGTCAAACAGAGAATCAGTATTTTTTTTAGCATACAGAATAAATGATTAATAGGGTTTTATTTGAATAGTACTAAAAATTCCGCATTGATTGGTATTATAATCATTCCTGTTTCAACCATTGTATTGCTGTTCAGGAGGCAAATGCGTTGACTTTTGAATGAAGATATATCAGTCGGATAGGTATGTCAAGCAAAAATAAGGTCAAAAGTATCTCTGATAAGCACAAAAAATATCGGTAACGTTTGCGGATACGTTGCCGATATATGGTTATGATAATTTTAAATATGAAATTTTTATATTTGCAAAGTGTAATAGAGTTTTGAGAAGAAATTGAGGTGATGATTTTTTAACATTGGAATAATACAATGATAGGATGCCCCAAATGTGCGCAGGTTGGTACGATCATGAAAGCGGGCTACGTTCGTAACAAGCAGAGATATGTATGTAAAGCATGCAACTACTTCTTTACAATAGCCTCTCCGGAAGAACCACAGAAAAGGCAGAAGTCGAGACGACACCAAACGACAATCATTGATATTGCCAGGGCGGTGGGTGTCTCCAATTCGACTGTTTCGAGGGCTTTACACGGGCATGCTGATATCAATGTTGAAACCCGGCAGGCGATACTGGATATGGCTGCACAGCTGGATTATCAGCCTAACCAACTCGCATACAATTTGGTCAAAAGCCGTACAAATACGATAGGTATGATCGTCCCTGAATTCCATAACCGCTTTTTTCCTAATGTGATCATGGGAGCACATCAGGTGTTGACTGAAGAAGGATACAATCTTACCATCATGCAGTCCAACGAATCATTTGCTGTGGAAGTGGCTAATACGAAAGCTTTGCTTGCGAACCGTATCGATGGTTTGCTGATCTCGCTTACGCAGGAAACCAACAGTTTTGAACATTTACAGGTCTTTGAAAAAAGAGGCATTCCGCTGGTTTTGTTCAACCGGGTTTGTGACGATGTACGTGCACCAAAGGTAGTCGTGAA
>DASYHR010000688.1:0-2275 GCA_035998385.1 Dyadobacter sp.
ATACATGGTATGGTAAGCCATTTTTCAAGGATCTGATTCCTACCCTCGAAGAAATCAAGCCGGATATTATTGTGATGTCGGCTTGGCCATATTTCCTGCAATTGGTACTTAATCCTTTTTTCTATTCCAAACTGAAAGGGATCGGTGCTAAGCTGATTTGCCGGGATATACCTTTCAATATCTCTTATTGGGGCAAAAGCAAAGAATACTATTATTCCGGGCAAAATCTGACGGAAGATTTGCAAACTAACGGGAAAAACTGGAAAGGATATCTGGCATTTTTCATGATCACTTGTCTGCGCAAAATATACTTGCCGCTTGCCGATGCCCACATCAACTACTTTGATGAAGCCCGGAATATCACAGGTAGCTACGGCGTGCCCGACGAAAAGATTTTTATCGCCGCGAACTCACCTGATACAGACGAACTGCTTGCAACCTACGATCAGGTGTTAACGCAACCAGAAATTCTCCCGCATAATCCGCATCGCATTATCCACGTGGGGCGTCTGGTGAAATGGAAGCGGGTAGATATGCTCATCCGTAGCATTAAGAATATGTCTGCTGAACTGCCCCACTCGGAGCTGGTCGTGATTGGTTTTGGTCCGGAAGAGGAAGTTCTGAAAAAGCTGGCAAGCGAATTGGGCGTGGCGGATCGTGTCCGGTTTATTGGCGGGGTTTACGAATCGCTGACATTGGGTCGCTATTTGCATGCGTCGGCCATATATGTGCTGGGAGGCATGGGCGGTTTGTCAATCAATGATGCTATGTGTTTTGCCAAACCGGTAGTGTGTTCTGTAGCGGATGGCACGGAGAAACGCCTGGTGAGGGAAGGATACAACGGTTATTATTTTGAAAACGGTAATCAGCAAAGTTTGGATCAGTCCATTAAAAAGCTCCTGACCGACACCGAAAAGGTGAAGATCTTTGGCGAACGATCTCTGGAAATTATAAGAAAAGAGGTAAATATTCACACCGTATTACGGGAATACAATGTTGCATTTCAATATGTAATGAAGCATTAACTTTCTCTGGTTATTTGATATCAAAAAATGAAAATTCTAAGCATTGTCGGGGCGCGTCCTAATTTCATGAAGGTTGCTCCGCTTCACAGAGCCTTCCTGAAACATCCTCAGATCGAATCAAAGATCGTTCACACGGGTCAGCATTATGATTCCAAAATGTCTGATGTATTTTTCAATCAGCTCGAATTGCCCCGTCCGGATTACTTCCTGGGTGTAGGGGGAGGTTCGCATACCCAGCAGACAGCCAAAATTATGGTGGAGTTTGAGCAGGTGATGCTGGCTGAAAAGCCGGATCTTGTGTTGGTGGTGGGCGATGTGAATTCGACAATTGCCTGTGCAATGGTAGCTGTGAAGGAACATGTACCCGTTGTGCACGTAGAAGCCGGCCTGCGAAGCGGCGACCGCCGGATGCCTGAGGAAATCAACAGAATTATGACCGATGCGATTTCTGATGATCTTTTCGTGACAGAAAATGCCGGAATGGTGAATCTGAAAAAGGAAAGTATTCCTGATGAAAAGGTACATTTTGTAGGAAATGTAATGATTGATTCGCTGGTACATTACCGCGAAAAAGCTTCTCAATTAAATCTGCTACAGGAACTGGGTTTACAGTCAGGCGAATATGTGCTTGTAACCATGCACCGCCCGAGCAATGTAGATGATGCTGCCGGTTTGAAAAATATACTGGCGATACTGAAAGACACTGCAGCAAGAACCAAAGTGCTTTTCCCGGTTCACCCGCGTACTTTGAAAAACATTGAGACGAATGGTTTACTTGGAGATCTTGAATCTATCAGCAATGTAACGTTAATGGAGCCACAAGGCTACCTGGAATTTTTGCACCTGATGGCGAACGCCAAACTCATTGTGACAGATTCAGGAGGCATACAGGAGGAGACAACATTTTTAAAAGTGCCTTGCATCACCTTCCGCGCCAGTACCGAGCGCCCGGTGACTGTGGAGATGGGGACAAACTATCTGCAAAGCGACCTGAATCCGGCATCTGTAAAAGAACTGGTGGGTGCGGTATTGGATGGAAATTCCAAAAAAGGAGAAACTCCTCCATTGTGGGACGGACATGCCGCTGAACGTATCGCGGCGATATTGTTACAAAAATATGCTAAATAATAGCCTGAGGTGGGAATAGTTGTTCGTCAGAGCCTGAAGGCAGGGTTGGGCTCATATATTGGAGTAGGGATTGGTGTCGTCAATCAGATGTTCGTGTCGACCAAGTTCCTTTCTGTGGAAGA
>DASYHR010000700.1:0-5271 GCA_035998385.1 Dyadobacter sp.
CAAATCATTCACCGTTTTTACCGGATTGAAGGTAATTAAAGGGACTTCTACGAAAATCGTATTCCAGTCAGCCATTGCGCCATTCCATAAACCTGGCAATTCCTGCGCTTTCAGGTCTTTTCCATCTTTAGATTTCTCCGTAATGAAGCCGGTTAGCGGATCTCTGAATTTTTTCAGGTCATATAGCTCACCTGCACGATTTTTCACAGCGCATACCAAATCCACCGGATTGAAGTGCGTAGAATTTTTGAAAATGCTATTCTGATCAGCATCGGCCACATCCACCTGTGCTGATTCCACGATTTGCAAAGATGAAGAACCGTCGGCGTTTTCAGCCCAGAAAGGTCCTCCGCCTGGTTCACCCTGGTTCTTTACCATTCCGCATGCACGCAATGGCCTGTCCAGTTTGCTCAGGAAATAGGTTCTTTTCTCTGCAGCATCCCAGTTTTTGAATGTTGCCGGAGGTACTACACAAAGTTCTTCTCTGAAGAAAGTATCCAGTTCTTCCAGTAACGTCTCGTCTGTAGAGCCGGTAAGGTGGTTGATATAGTCGAAAATACGTTTCTGGTATTTAAGAACAATTCCTGCCAGCGCCTTCTTGTAAGTAATGGTTTCTTCCTTGATACTATCAGGAACTACGTTATCAATATTCTTGATGAAAATGATATCCGCGTCCAGCTGACCAAGGTTTTCCAGCAATGCACCATGTCCCGCTGGTCTGAAAAGCAGCGTATTGTCTTTTTCTCTGAAAGGTGTATTGTCCGTATTTACCGCAATGGTATCTGTAGAGCTTTTCTGTTCAGAAAACGAAACAAAGTATTTCACTCCGAATTTGCTCTGGTATCCCGGAAGTACTTCCACAACCAGTTTTTCAAATTTATCGCGGTGTTCAGGTGATACGGTAAAGTGAATTTTCACCAGACTACCGGCATTCGCATATCTTGCGCCTTCCACAAGGTGTTCTTCCAGTGGAGTACGCGGGCGTTCCGGATAGTTATGGAATTTCAATAATCCTTTTGGTAACTCTCCATAGCCAAGTCCTTTGTTGGTCAGGTAATACGAAGCGATGGTCTTCTCATCAGCAGTGTCGATATCATGGCCATCAGCCTGCAAAGAAACTTTCAGATCTTCATAAAAAGCGAATTTGCGAAGCTGAGCAAAAAACTCCTCCACCGATTTATCTTTTTTCCCCTCTTGCAAAAATCCGAACAAAGATTTGAACATTCTTGTCGCAGCTCCCGAAGCAGGTACAAATTTCAACAGTGCAATCTCACCTTCTGCGGCGCTTTTGTCAAACTCACTCACAACTTCTGCAATTTGCTCGTCGGTAAGTTTGATAATTCCGTCGCCCACCGTGGCTGCTTTCGACAGCTGAAGGAATGGGAATCCATCGACGAAATATTTGATTTGTTGGTCCACCACAGCGGCATCGCTTCCGCGCTCTTTTATCTGTGTAAGATCTGCATCAAGAAACATAAGTAGTTAGTTTAAAAAATATTAGAAATTACACATCCCCGAAAGTGTTGGCAAGCCAAGAGTTTCGGGGATGTATTTTGGTTACAACTTAAAGCGGTGAATAAACACACTATAACTATAATATAAAAATTATTTTATGATTCTTAACTTGGCAAAACTGAGTAAAAGTGTTTTTTCGCCTACAGTATCAAATTTCACAGTCGCTTTGCGGTCATTTCCATTCACCTCCATTTTTAAAACTGTGCCAAACCCGAACTTCAAATGTTCCACCTTATCGCCTTCAGCAAGGTTTCGGGTATCACTCGGAACAAAATCTCCGGTAGGAACATGAGCTTGGGCAGCAGCTACCGGCTTTGGTTCGGTAGGTTTTCTCGGACCCAGATTCCTCACAAACGACATCGATGAAGCAGCGGGTTCGCTATCCCGTCTCAGTGCAGTGGTAAGATTCAGATACTTTTGATCTACCTCCAGCAGAAAACGGCTGGGCTCGCACATCTTCAGCCTTCCCCACTGGTACCTGCTGTCTGCATACGAAAACGATAATTTCTTCTCTGCTCTGGTAATTGCTACATAAAACAATCTCCGTTCTTCTTCCAGATCCTGCCGGCTTTCCAGCATCATCTGGCTGGGAAAAAGATCTTCTTCAAGCCCTACTATAAATACATTTCTGAATTCAAGTCCCTTCGCCGAGTGAATCGTCATCATCGTTACCCGGTCATGGTCTTCACTATCATCCGGCTCATCTGCATTTGTCAGCAAAGACACCGACTGCAAAAATGCGCTCAGCGTCTTGTCTTCATTTTCCTCGTTGTCGACAAACTCCTTGATACCGTTCAGCAATTCCTGTACGTTTTCATAGCGTGAGAGTCCTTCTACCGTTTTATCTTCATACAACTCTTTCAGTATACCCGATACCTTCGCGATATGTGCTGACACCTCATACGCATCTTTTCCTTCTTCAAGCATAATCTTGAAGCTTTTGATCAGCGTTGCAAATTGCTCAATAGGGGTAGAGGTCCGTCCGGTAGCATATTTGCCGATATTCGACACAACTTCCCATATAGGAACATTGTTTTCCGAAGCCGTTACCGTAATTCGAGCTACAGTCGTGTCACCAATACCACGTTTAGGCAGATTGATGATCCTTTTAAATGCCTCCTCATCTCTTTGGTTGACCGTATACCGCAGATAACCCAAAAGGTCTTTGATCTCTTTTCTTTGGTAAAAAGACTGTCCGCCGATAATCCGGTATTTGATTCCCAGCTTTCTCAGCGCTTCTTCAAAGGATCTGGATTGTGCGTTGGTTCTGTACAGAATAGCGAAATTCTCATTACGCAATGCATGCTGCATCTTTTCGTCCAGTATTGACGAAGCAACCAGCCGTCCTTCCTCATTATCCGATCCGGCCTTGATCACATCAATCAGCGCTCCTTCATCGTTCGCAGTGAAAGTGTGTTTTTCCAGCTGGGATTTATTTCTCGCAATCACCGAATTGGCAGCATTCACAATCGTACTGGTGGAGCGGTAATTCTGTTCCAGTTTGATCGTCTGTACATCCGGGAAGTCTTTCGAGAAGTTGAGGATGTTCTCAATATTAGCGCCGCGGAATGCATAAATACTCTGCGCATCATCACCCACCACCACAATATTCCGGTGCACCGCCGATAGTTTGCGGGTAATCAGGTACTGCGACACGTTCGTATCCTGAAACTCATCCACCATCACATGCTGGAATTTCTGCTGGTACTTGTAGAGCACATCAGGGAAATCCCGGAAAAGCACATTCGTATTAAAAAGCAGGTCGTCAAAATCCATTGCATTAGCCTGGAAACAACGTACTGCATAGGTTTTATAAATCCTGCCGATCTCCTTCATTTTCGCGGCCTCGTCATCCGCCTGAATCGTCGGATTCTTCAGATAGTCGTCCGCAGAAATCAGCCTGTTTTTCGCTCCTGATATTCGGTTAAACACCACATTGGCCTTGTATACCTTGTCATCCAGATTGAATTCCTTGATAATACTCCTTAGCAGCGATTTGGAATCGTCCGTATCGTAAATCGAAAAATCACTCGTGTAACCCAGAAACCGGGCTTCAATACGCAGAATTTTCGCAAAAACAGAGTGAAACGTACCCATCCAGATATTCCGGGCCTCCGTTCCAATCGTAGTTTCAATCCGGTGGCGCATTTCCCCCGAAGCCTTATTGGTAAACGTCAGCGACAAAATCCGGAACGGATCCACACCATTCTCAATCAGATGAGCAATGCGGTATGTCAGCACCCGCGTTTTGCCGGATCCCGCACCCGCAATAATCATCAACGGGCCTTCACCATATAATACAGCCGCGCGTTGCGGTTCATTCAAGCTGGATATATAATCGTTCTTTTTCAATCGCTCTGATTTATTCTCTTCTACAATCATCATTCATTCGGGCAAAAGCCAAAGTTAGGAAAAACCCGCATCGCTTTCCCCTTCTATATCTATAAGATGCGGCGATGTTCGTTATTTTACAAAAATATAAACCGCCGCCAACAGAACGCCTGATGTGTGTTATTGGTTTGTATTTTTACCTTCCTTATATAAGAGGGGAACGCAGACTAACGAATAGTAAAGAAAGAGATTTTGGGCGTGTCCCTTCGGGCCGGGCTATCCGCTCCAAGCCCGCACGCCGCGAAAAGCGGCTCCACTGTCTTTCCACTGCTATCCCTCACGCAACGTTTGTCCCGAAAGGGTGGGGAATATATAACGATAAAAAAATTGAATTAAACAGTTGCTGACGGCCGAAAGCCGAAAGCACACAAAGAAGTCAGAAGTTATTTCCGCTGTCAGCTAAAAGCTAACGGCTAATCGCTAAAAGTTATGATTGACATAGAAGACCAGCCACTCGAAATACAATGGGAGCATTTGTTGCAAACCCTGGAAGATACAATAGGCAAACGCCCCGCCGACCTCAATGGTGTATTATTTTTGATCGGCGTGCAGGAATTAGGCCAGGGAGCCAAGCGCTTCACCAAAGAACAAAAGCAGGACTTGATGCATATCGGCATCTGCAAAGTACTCAGCCTGTCTGGCTACTATATATATGAACACGCCGACAAAGACGGCTGGCCACACTATATATTAAACAGAGCCTTGCCCCAAGGAGGCGTCGAAAAACAGGAAGCGCTGCTGAAAATGCATGTGATTGAGTATTTTAAAGGTGTTTGAATTTGTACAGCTCAAAGTTGTTGAATTTTTACGAAGCCGGACCTGTAATTTGTAACTCGCGTAAGCCTGTATACATGTTAAGTGATACAACGAACTAATGCCAATACCAGACCAGGGGATGGTGTGAAAGGGTAAATGAATATATATAGGTAAATGTTCCTACTAACTAAGGACGTATGACTGCAGCCACTATTCAAACACATCTCCTCGTTATATCGAAGCTGCATACCCTTCTATATAGTAACCCACTACTATACATAGATAAAGAAGCGGAGCCGGCTTGTGCAGAATAAAGCGATTAGAATAAGCCTGGGCAGGGATTCGGGAATTATTCATCACCCCATCCTGCGGTGTTTATTCCGCATTACCCTACAGGCTTAAAAAGCCTTCAAAAAAAACTTTCATTTTTAATTATCTGGTTATTAAAGATTTATAAAATAAATGAAAAAAATTTTTCAAATACTTTGCCTTTGGATTTGCATCTTAAAAATAAAGCTGCCACTTTTGCACTCCCAAACGGGAACAACGGCAGCGAAAACGATCGTGGCCACGAGTTCTGAGAGAGATCAGAGCAGAGTTCTTTGACAT
>DASYHR010000707.1:0-1549 GCA_035998385.1 Dyadobacter sp.
ACAGAAGGTTTTGCGCAAGTGGCTCGTCATCGACGATTACACAGGAGATTTCTTTCTTTATCATAGGTCAATGCGTAGCAGGACACGATATTCTGTAGCAGAATTATCAATTTTTAATTCGTAGAGGTTTGGGTAATACAGATCCAATCTTTTTTTTAGGTTAGCCAAGCCAATTCCGCCCTTCTGTGTCGCCTCTGTTTTTGAAGTGGGCTTACTATTGCTCACTATGAAGGTGAGTTTAGAATCAGCAATTTGAATCAGGATGTCTACCCACTTTTTCTCCACCGCATTCAGCCCATGCTTAAATGCATTTTCCACAAATGGGATCAGCAGAAAGGGAGGTATCCGGTAAGATTCGAAGTTGCCATCTGCCTGGAAATTAATATGCGTACTGGCCGTGTGCCTGATTTTTTCCAGCTCGATGTAATCTTTAAGAAACAGAATTTCCCGTGAAAGCAGCACATTGGGTGAGCTTGACTCATAGAGTGAATAGCGCATCAAATCAGCGAGCTTCAGAATTGTATTTCCGGCCAACTCGTTGGTTTCTTCAACCATCGAATAGATGTTATTCAAACTGTTGAACAGAAAATGTGGATTGAGTTGAGCGCGTAGAAAATCTAGTTCTAAGCTCAGGTTGTTTCTTTGAAGTTGTAAAATCCGATTGAAATAAGAAAAAGTGTTGCTTATACCAATAATGGCGATCGGGATGATAATGTAGTTTCCCGTCAGGGCCCAGATATAAAGGTCCACATAGCGGTTAAAGGGGATGCTCCAAAAAGATTCAGCTTGCATTCTATGCCAGCCCAACATGACAAATCGGGATGGATTTGGCGTAGAAGATATAAATTTGAATGCGAAATAAATGATGTAAGAGTTGAAAAGATATACAGAGATTGCCACGATGGCAAATATGTAAAACTTGTCAGGCAAGCTACGTTTCAGAGCGAATCTGAGCGAATAGATTGATAGTATGATGACTGAAAAAATGCTGATAAACAGAATATTGTTCCATTTGTCATTGCCGGATCTTCCCGCAGTTACCGAGAAATCAGAAATAATATACACGCCATATAACCAACAGATGATTAGGTGTTTTCCTATATTCAAATACCTGTTCTTCCGCCAAAAGCTCACCAGATCAAAGGACATAACGCAGGCTTAGTGATCGAATTTTCAGCACTCTTCATCAAGATTTCAATGAATACAGGAGGTATGTGCCCACAAATAAGCAAACATCGCTTTCATATCCAATAATCCTAAGGGAAAATGTGATAATAAACCATATGTACTTCACATCAGCGTGCCGGTTCAAGAATAAAAGACATGACCCGCATGCCGCTTATTAATTTGGGCTGTGACAAAGCGGCTGTGGCGAGTGGGTATGTTGCGGCTCACAGTGTTGTTTGGTAATAGAAAGCGGTTAGAATTTACCATTAAGCTACAGTATACCCTTCGATCTTTGTAACCTTCAGCGTATCGGTTGGCCATGTAAATATCACGTGGGCATTTTCTTTTGATTGTATGGAGTCCTGGTCTGTGATCCATGTAG
>DASYHR010000718.1:0-3698 GCA_035998385.1 Dyadobacter sp.
ATCTGGATTGCCCAAACGAAGGATAAGAAACGGAAGACACTGCTGCTGATTCTCAGTCTGATATCTAATATCGGGATCCTTGCTTTCTTTAAGTATTATGATTTCGGGAGAAATTCGGTTAACGATTTGCTCAATATGGTGGACATCCGGTCTATCATTCCCCCTTTGGAAAGGCTGCTGCCTGCTTCCATTGCGCAGTGGATGGTGAATGGCGGAGGAGATGTTATTTTACCGATCGGACTTTCTTTTCATACATTTCAGGCCATGAGTTACACCATTGAAGTGTACCGCGGCAATCAGATACCAGAACGTAATTTCGGTATATATGCACTGTATGTGATGTTTTATCCGCAATTGGTTGCCGGCCCGATCGAGCGTCCGCAGAATATGTTGCATCAGTTCCACTCGTATTTTAAATATGATTTTGAACTGGTGAAATCCGGATTAATGCAAATGGCTTTTGGTCTTTTCAAAAAGGTAGTCATTGCTGATCGCCTTGCAGAAGTAGTCAACTTCGTATACGACAATCCTGCCGAACAAAACGGGCTTTCCTTACTCGTAGCTACTGTTTTCTTTGCCTTTCAGATTTATTGTGATTTCAGTGGCTATTCAGATATTGCCATAGGAGCAGCGCGGGTGATGGGTTTTACGTTGATGGACAACTTCCGTTCCCCCTATGAGTCTGCCTCGGTTGCTGAATTCTGGGGCCGCTGGCATATTTCTCTTTCAACCTGGTTTAAAGATTATCTCTACATACCGCTGGGAGGGAACCGTAAAGGAGAATTTGTCAAATACAGAAATCAGTTTATCGTTTTCCTTGTGAGCGGTCTGTGGCACGGGGCAAGCTGGAACTATGTGATATGGGGTGCGTTACACGGTACTTATCAGGTAAGTGCCTCACTGCGTGATAAGTGGTTGAAAAAAGCAGGTATTGAGATTCCAAAAAACACTTTTACAAGAGTTGCCGGAACACTGATCACATTTGTTTTGGTAACCATCGCCTGGGTGTTTTTCCGAAATCATCTTTCACCCGTGGGCAGGTCATTTACAATCTTACATCAAATCCTGACCTTATCGTGGAGTGATAAACTTCATACGCCATTCAATAGTGTTGAAATGTGGTTTTCAGTCTTCCTGATTGGTTTCCTGCTATTGAAAGAGCATTTTGTGGAAAAAATTCCGACCAGGAATACTGTTTCGTTTTATCTGCTTTTCGTGACAATCCTGTTTCTCACCTATTTCCTGGGTGTGGTTACAGAGAATCAGTTTATCTATTTTCAGTTTTAAGACTGATCAAAAAACATTTTGCTCTGTTATTTGTTATCGGAGAGGGCGCTGTGTTGAGTAACTACCAACATTTCGCTTTATAATTTATTAAGTTAATAACAACCATGTACGAAGTGACAGCTGACAACCGATTGAAAAAACTGATTATCGTTGGAGATCGTGTTTTGATAAAACCAAAAAGTCCGTCGGACAGAACGAACAGCGGACTATATCTGCCGCCGACCGTAACCGAAAAAGAACAGGTGCAAAGTGGCTATGTGATCAAAGTAGGACCGGGGTATCCCATTCCCGCTGCTACCGAAGACGAACCGTGGAAAGAAACAGAAGAGAAGGTCAAATATATGCCTTTGCAGTCGATGGAAGGTGACGTAGCTATCTATCTTCAGAGAAATGCGATCGATCTCGAATACGACGGCGAGAAATATGTGATCGTGCCGCAGTCATCCATTTTGATGCTGGAGCGGACGGAGGATTTATATTAGTCTGTCAAAATAGTTGCCATAATCTGGCAATTGAAAGAGAGGAGCACTAACTTGTTATATCCTGACAAAGCAGTTCGCACAGGGCTGCTTTAATTTTTACCTTAAATTAACGATATGCTGTATCTGCTTTGGTCCATTATCAACATAGGATTGCTGATCTGGTTTGTTATCATCTGTTTCAGTGTATTCAAATTGGTGAAAGAAAGCCTGGGGATACCAGCCTTGATCGTATTTATACTCGGATGTCTGTCTTTTACGAAAGAACACATCACAAACAAGGAGACACCGCGATCAGGCCGTGAGGAAGCGGAGATTGGTTTTCAGCCTCTGGAAAGCGGCACATTTCATGATATTATGCTGAGTTTCTCCTATCCGAAGGACACTGTCGATCGTGTGCGGGGGCGTATTATCCAAAGCGGTTTCGTAATCGGACACCACTGGGATACTTCAAACGTTACTTTTTACAAGAATGAGGCGAATGTGCATTATCTGGTGTCGGGTAGTCATGACTGGAAACTTCTGGGGCTGACATTATACACAGAGCCGCGGCAGTTTAAGGGAGTGTTGAGACAATAAAAATTTTCTTCGCGATTTGCCTTTCAGAAGCAGTACCTTTGCGTCATGTCGGATTTTGGAAAAATAGAAAATATACTTGCCGGGCTGGGTATTGATGCCCTCAATGAGATGCAGGTTGCTGCACGCGAAGCAATCACAGAAAGTGATGAAGTGCTTCTTTTATCACCAACAGGTTCAGGGAAAACCCTTGCTTTTTTACTGCCGCTGGTTGCATTAATGGAAGAAGAGAATGACCAGGTGCAGTGTTTGGTGATCGTACCAACACGTGAGCTTGCACTTCAGATCGAACAGGTCTGGAGAAAGATGGCAACTGGTTTCAAAGTAACGTGCTGTTATGGCGGGCATGATATGCAAACAGAGATAAGAAGTCTCGTGGAGCCACCTGCGCTTTTGATCGGTACGCCCGGTCGTTTGCTTGATCATATGCACAGGAAATCTTTCTCATACAGTCGCGTGCGCACGTTGGTACTGGATGAATTCGATAAATCTCTTGAAATGGGTTTCCAGGAAGAGATGACAGAGATTATTCAGAATGTACGCTGGGTGACAAAAAAAGTACTCGTTTCTGCTACAGCAGGCCCCAGAATCCCCTCTTTTGTAAAGTTTAAAAATCCTATTGAACTCGACTTTATTTCCAATAAAAATGAAGCAAGCGGTTTAACAGTGGTTCAGGTAGTGAGTCCGGATCATAATAAAATGAATAGTCTTGTCCGGCTTCTGGGTTCCATCGGCAATGAATCTGCTATGATTTTCTGTAATCAGCGTGATAGTGTTGAGCGCATTAGTGAGATATTGAGAGAAGAAGGTCTGGAGTGTGCTTTCTTTCATGGAAAGCTCGAGCAGGAGGAACGTGAGCGGACTTTGATTCGATTCAGAAATGGCTCAGTACGTTACTTTGCCGCCACTGACCTTGCCGCACGCGGACTGGATATTCCGGAAGTGAAACATGTGATCCATTTTGAACTTCCGATGAGAGCTGACGAGTTCCGTCACAGAAACGGTCGTACCGCGCGTATGCAGACGGAGGGTTCAGCTTATCTGTTGCTCAACTCAGACGAGCCGGTTCCCGATTACATCAACATAAAACCAAAAGAATACACTTTACCTTCCAAATATAAGGCGCCGGAAGCACCCAACTGGACTACAATCTACATCAGTGGTGGCAAGAAGAACAAGCTGAATAAGATGGATATTGTTGGCTTTCTTTTACAAAAGGGAAAGCTGGAAAAGCAGGATCTGGGATTGATTGAAGTGAAGGATACCATATCTTTTGCTGCAGTGAATAAAGCGAAAGTGAGTAAAATGCTTGAGCTGATCGCAACTGAGAAAATGAAAGGGAAGAAATATAAGATT
>DASYHR010000491.1:0-2787 GCA_035998385.1 Dyadobacter sp.
AATATATTTGGATTGAAACAACAAGGTATACGCCGGATTCAGAATCACGGCTTTCCTGTTTTTAACGATTGTGGTCAGCAAAGACGCCAGATCAGGTTCATCATATCCGATATACTCCCACGGAACAAGCTTAAACCAAAAGTCAAAGCGAATAAATGTACCATCCTCCGGATTCTGCTTAAAAACACCTTCTCCATTGGAAAATTCGACCTCATCTACGTAGGCAAAATCGACGTCAAAACCCGCTTCTTTCGCTGCTTCCGAAAGAATCGACACGTTTGTATCGTCTTCAGGATAACCGCGCATGGTTGAAAATAAAATGGAAGGTGTAAGATCTGTATTACCTCGTTTGATGTACAGAAACTGCGCAACCAGCGTTTCATACAAGGTATTAAACTGACTTGACTCATCCAGACCGTTATTTCTCAAATGCGCCCATTGCACTACGGCGCTCTCAGGAATACAGGTAGCAGTATCGGCATTGAACTCAATGAATTTTACAGGCTCCCCATTAATCCCACCGGCAAGGTCAAACCGGCCATAAAGATGCGTCTGGCGATCGTCGTCCCACGACAATTTGATCAACTCAATCAGATTCTCCGGAATCCCCATTTCCTTGAATAAGTCATGGTCGATCACATATTGCCCGGCTTCCACAAGCATATCATACAAGTCAGCGGCGGCCTGGTAATATTGATTTGCATCGCCCTCTTTCACGACAACAACGTCACTCGTTACGTAAGAGGCTGTATCTGTGCCCAGCATCCAGTTCCACCCTACTTTCTGCAAGGCTTTCTCCGGTGTTTTGGCAAGAGATTGAAGATTAATCATGAATATAGCATTCGTTTGGGGCATCGTGTGAATGCCGCAAACAGTTTTGTTAATTGAAAAATAAAAATCACCCTCCGCTTCTTCCGGAAGAACGACCGAAAAATCCGTTTCTACCTCCGGAAGGACGTGTATTCACAACACGTGTCGAACGGGAACCGTCCACGGCCTTCACAGCATTCTGCGATTTATCGTAAGCTCCCGGGTTAGCATAAAAACCTCTCGAATCTCCGCCGCGATAGTTATTCATATATCCGTTGTTCATATTGCGGCCAAGCATGTAGCCCATGCCACCATATAACAACATACTTGAAAGTCCGCTGTGATGGCCTACACGCGATTCATTCGTTCGAATCTCTTCATCGATCAGCGCTTTGGCAGCAGTGGTACTCAGTGAGTCGGTATGACCATCCAGATAGGTGACGATCGCTACAGATTTTTCCGGATCAACAGCTTCTTCATCCGTAATTTTGAATTCCCCCGGTTTCACCTCTTTGATATGCGAGCGGATACCTTTTGAATAGGTCGTTTCCTCATAGCTGTAATCAGCCTCATCCTCCTGATTTGAAGAACAGCCCGGCATCATAAGTCCCGACGACAATAATGCCAAAGCAAGTGCCCCGTTAATACTGATATCTTTTGCCTTTTTGATAAAGGCTCCCTTCCTCAAATTTGTCATAGCTTTGGGTTTTGTAACGATCCGATTTTCAAATTTAATTCTCTGCCAGCTAACAAAAAACAGGATTGTTTCAGGTGGCAGAATAACCGGATCAAAAATCAATTTTGCAGATAAATGGCGGTAACAATATACAAACAACTGAGCACATGAGCAACCTTAAACGGTTGCTCATGCACCCTATTTTGAAGACCACCTTCAAATATCATGCCTTTTTTGTAATCTTTTCAAGGCCTTCCAGAAGCCTGTCCAAATCGCTGAGTTTGGTATATACGTGGGGCGTCACCCGGACGGCGTGGATATTTTCCCAATTGATTCCCACCGTGTGAATTTTATATTCTTTAAATAGTCTGGAATCGACCTGCTCCGGCTTTAAACCATCAACACTCACACCTGCTATTGCACAGGAAAACTCTGGTTTGAGTGATGTATGAATTTTTACACCCGGAATTTGCTGTGCCTGTTCCGCCCAATATTTTTTAAGAAAATGCAAACGCTCTTGTTTCCGCTTATTACCAATTCCCTCCTGAAAATTGATGGCTTCTCCAATAGCCTGTTCAATACAAAAACTCCTTGTTCCAAGTGTTTCGAACTTACGAATGTCTTTTCCCTGAGGTACGCTATTACACAATAAGGGCCATATTTTTTCAATCTTCTCCTTTTTGATCCACATCATACCGCTACCAACCGGCGCACTCAGAAACTTATGCAAGCTCGTTCCGAAGTAATCGCATTCAAGATCAGGTATGGCATAATCCAGCAAGCCGAATGTATGTGCCCCATCCACTACCACTTCTATTCCTTTGGCGTGGGCCATTCTGCAGATCTTCCGCACCGGCATAATCTGCCCGACCCAGTTGATGATATGCGTTACATGTAAAATTTTGGTACGTGGCGTAATAGCGTCTTCAAATGCCTTCACGATCTGCTCGTCATTCTCAATCGGAAAATCGAAGGACAATTGTTTATAAACCAACCCGTCCCGCATCTCGCGTTGCTTCCAGGCTTGTATCATATTCGGATAGTCCTGAATAGTCCCGACTATCTCGTCGCCTTTCTGTAAGGGTAAGCCAAAAATGATGGTATTGAGTGCTTCAGTGGCATTTCGATTGATAGCGATTTCTTCCGCATCGCAGCCGGCCAGTTTGGCAAGGCGCTGCCTGAGCGGCTCCCTCCCCTTATCCATAATCCTCCACATGTAATAGGATGGTCCTTGGGCTGCCTGCCGGTTGTATTTATCCAATGCTTCCTGTACGACCAGAGGAGATGGTGAAACCCCTCCG
>DASYHR010000747.1:0-5511 GCA_035998385.1 Dyadobacter sp.
TTCACCTTCGTGCGACAACTCATGCTGCTTTACTTCACCTTTTTTGGCGACAAAAAGCATCGGTTGCATTTTTTTCTGGTGGTATTCCGGACCAAACGGATAAATGAAATATCCTTTTTCAGTTTTGGTCAGATTATCCTCAGCCTTTTGCTTCGATGTCAGAATTGCACTCAGCCACTCTTCGGTTTCCAGCAAACTTGAAATATTGGTCCCAAGTGTCTGCGCGATCTTGATCAGCGCCGCCACTGAGGGTACTGTTTTATTATTTTCAATTTTAGAGATCATACTCTTCGATAGCTCACTGCCATCTGCAACCTCCTGTAATGTTCTTTTTTGACTTGTTCTCAATATCCGTATCCGGTCTCCGATATTGAGTGTGTTCCCTTCTTCTGTTGACATATTCTTCAACCTTGTTTACTAAATTATATTTTGTTTCACTTCATTCAACAAGGTTGAATGCAAATATAGATGCAAAAATTGATTACACAAACTTTTTTATAAATATTTTGTGTTTTTATTCTATTATTTAAAAATAATTCTTCCAAGGTGTGTACGTTCAGTTTGACAAGATATGCCGTTCCTACTCATAAGTCATCCTCACCTCCTTGATCTCAGCCTTTCCATCCCCTGTTCCATACACATTCACGCCCACTCTGGGGGCTCTGTCCCAACGCGGCAACCAGGGCGCCTCCATTCGTACAGCGCTTTCCAGTGAATCAATCCTGATACCTTTCACACCCCAGCTAAACTCGTAGTATCGGCCAAAACGGGTATTCAGTTTCAATTCAATATCATTGTATTTTTCAGGAATTTCCTGACGTTTGATTACCTCACGAATTCCATCCTTTATCTGCCAAAGTTCTATATGATCTTCAGTCGCACCATAACCGATCGCATTGTTGGCATCGCCATAGATGACAATGCTCTGCAACAAATCCTTTTTGGCAATCACCCCGGTCATAAACGCGTAGTTACCTTTTTTTACAGTCAATCCAAGGAAATTACCAGCATAGATCTGATTTGTATTTTCGATTTGTAAAGCGCCATTCTTTACGTCAAATACCGGCTTCGGGAAACTTACGTCGTATGTCCAGGGAGAGGTAAGGGTATCTCTTTCGTAGTTAACAATAAAATTCGGGTTGATTACTGCTTTGGGCCCCGCAGGAGACTGAGCCTGTGCCGGCGTAGTCCTTCCGTAGCGAAACACCGGCCACTTCGTCGTTTCATTCCAGACAAGCTCAGATAAAACGCCTTGCCTGCCGGTAAATGTAAAATCAACCGCATTGTAAGCATGGTGCAAATAGAAGTAGCGGTTGTCTGGCATGATCACGACAGAACCATGCCCCGGACATTTCCAGACATCATCGCCAAACAACACCGGATTTCCCTCATACTTTGTCCATGGTCCCTGCAATTTTTCCGCTCTCGCAAAACCCACCTGGTAATCACATTCAGCACCACAGCACGCGTTACCG
This sequence comes from Dyadobacter sp., assembly GCA_035998385.1. Lineage (GTDB taxonomy): Bacteria > Bacteroidota > Bacteroidia > Cytophagales > Spirosomataceae > Dyadobacter. Next base: position 1,476 of record DASYHR010000747.1, read on the forward strand.
GAATACAACATGTACCAGAAATTTCCTCTTTTGAAAATGGCTTGTCCTTCTGCACCTCCGGCTTCCCAACCTGTTGGATCGGCTTTGATCATTGTGAACTCTTTCCCTATCACTGTAAGTCCATCCGGCGACAATTCTGCTCCCAGGATTTCAATGCCGCGGTCTTTATCCAAGCCATAGGCTTTCCATGTAATGTATAGTTTTCCATTGTCTTCAACCACAAAGGCATCGATTGCCTCCTTCGTCCAATCGATGATTACACCATGATCTTTAAATCCCTTTCTGAGGTCTTTGGTAGTAGCTACACCTATATAGGATTGTTTGTCGTACTTGCGGCGAGCGGTGTAATAGCAATAGTACACGCCATTGCGGTAATAGAGTTCGGGAGCCCAAAAACTGCCCATCGTCCATTCCGGAAGCGTCTCAAATACGGGAGCGACATATTCCCAGTCGATCAGATTTTTAGAAGAATAGATTGGATACGCCGGGCCCCATTCCGAGGATGTACCTACGGCATAATACATATCATCTACCCGAATCACAGAGGGATCGGCGAAATCGCCGGCTATAACAGGGTTTCTATAGGTGACTTCCGGCCCCGGCAGCTGTTTTTGTGCAAAGCATATCGAGGCGCAAATCAGATGAATCAGGATCAGTTTAAATGGAAATTTCATGGTATTCAGTATAGGAATGTGTCGGCGAAGAAAACGAATTATTTGGGATAATTAATAAAAAACCCTGTTTATAGCGTTGCCCGTGCTTCACACCCACGCACAACTTCGCCTTAAAAACCATTCGTCACCGATCTGGCACCGTTCGTGTACTTTGCTATACATAGTACCTGCCATAGCCCTTACATTTGTTATGTTCTTAAAGGGAATTATTAGCCATCAAAATAAAATATCTATTAGCCATGAAAACCTCGATTCAATTTTTCGCACTTGTATTTGCTTTTGTAGCCACCGCCTTCAGCGCCAATGCAGAAGATAAGGAAACCAAAAAATCAGCAGGTTTCGGAACGGGAATCTATGCCACTACAAAAGGGACCATCAGAGTATTGGTGGAAAAGGCAAACACAGAATCCGCCACAACGCTGGTTCTGAAAAACGAAAAGGGAAATAGACTGTACATAGAAACAGTAAGCAAAAAACAGCAACAGTTTGGCAGAACGCTTAATGTTGATGAATTAGCTGCAGGAAAGTACGAAATTGAAGTAATAAGCAACGGAGAAAAACAAACTAAATCCTTCGAGCTCACAGAGCCCAATACTGAACGGACTTTGCAGGTTAAATAAGGTTTGTTTTGCCAAGATGCGAGAGCTTTCGGGAACGAGGGCTCTTTTTTTGTGCCAGTTTGCAGCGCACCGCGATACAATATTTGCCACGGATGACACAGATATACACGAATAGGCTAAAAGGCAGTGCCAAAGTTGGACGTCATAAGCAGAGGTGCAGAGCACCGAAATATTTGTAGAACCTCGCTCAACCCGCGATTCTAAGGTGCAGCGCACCGCGATACAATATTTGCCACGGATGACACAGATATACACGAATAATCTAACAAGGACAGCGACAAATTTAGACGTCACAAGCAGAGGTGCAGCGCACCGAAATATTTGTAGAACCTCACTCGCCTCACGATTCTAACGTGCAGCGCACTGGAATGAAACATTTGCCACTGATGACGCAGATATACACGAATAGATTAAAAGGCAATGCCAAATTTGGACGTCATAAGCAGACGTGCAGAGCACCGAAATTTTTGTAGAACCTCGCTCAACCCGCGATTCTAAGGTGCAGCGCACCGCGATACAATATTTGCCACGGATGACACAGATATACACGAATAGGCTAAAAGGCAGTGCCAAAGTTAGACGTCACAAGCAGAGGTGCAGCGCACCGAAATATTTGTAGAACCTCGCTCAACCCGCGATTCTAACGTGCAGCGCACCGAAAGAGAATATTTGCCACGGATGACACAGATATACACGAAAAGATTGCTCTTAATTTTGATAAAATCAACTTAAAACCCATACACTAAATGACTAAATCCACCTTTACTTTCTTTTCAAAAAACCTTCAGGAATGGACATGCCGGATTTTACCACATCCATCGCGACGATGGTCCGGAAATGGCGGATATTGGGATTACTGAAGAAAATCCTACGGGTCAGTTTCTCGTATGCGTGCATTGATTCCGTGATAATCACCAGCACAAAATCCGACTCTCCGGTTACGTAATAACATTGCTGTACTTCAGGCGCGACTTCAAATGTGTTTCGGGTATGGTCAATAAATTCAATTTTCTCACTATCCATAAATACTTCCACAACCAATGTCACCATAGCCCCCACCTTTTCGCGATTGATCACACTTCTGTCGGCTTCAATCACGCCTGATTGCCGCATACGTTTGACACGACGCTGTACAGCCGCAGCAGATAAGCCTATTGATTCTCCTATCTCCCGTTGAGGCGTTGTGTTGTTGTCCTGCAATATCTTTAAAATCGCAAAATCAAATGCATCCAGATCTTCCATATACCGGTGTATGAAACAAAATTGCAATTTAGCATCAAAAATGTCAGAAATAATGCAACCAAAATGATTGAATTTTGCACCCGACATTTAAAATTCAAATAACGGGTATGGCTAAAACTTTCGTTTTCAGGCCCCGAGTGGATTGGCAGTATATGCGTAACTTTCACTATTTTTCTTCTGAGTTTCAAACGCCGCAGTCGAAAAGTGTCTGATTAACTGCATACTATTCATATCAAATTTCGCCAGGACTTGGACCGATTTTCACGAGTCTATGTTGAAATGACTTTAACTTACATTCACCACCATTACCTCCAGTATGATTGATATAACCGCAATTAGGAAAGACACTCCGGGCTGTCACGACAAAGTATTTTTTAATAGTGCAAGTTCATCTTTGATGACACAAACGGCAACGGATAAAATGATTGCCTATTTGTCAGAGGAACAGATGTCTGGTGGCTACAAAGCAGCGCAGGCTCATGCAGCGGCGGTTGAGGATTTCTATCATCAGGCTGCAAAACTATTGAATTGCAAAACGTCAAACATTGCTTTTGCATACAACGCAACTGACGCTTATGGCAAAGCGTTATCGTCAATCCCATTTCGAGACGGAGATACGATTATAACGACAGCCGAAGATTACATATCCAATCAACTTGCGTTTTTGTCCTTGAGAAAGAGATTTGGTTTACAAATCATAAGAGCTAAAACAATGGCCGATAATAGTCTGGATATAGAGGATTTCGAAGCACTTGTATTAAAACATAATCCAGCGCTCGTGGCAGTCACCCATGTTCCCACGAATTCCGGATTAATCCAGGACGTTGAAGCAGTTGGAGCGTTATGCAGCAAATATGATGTGCTGTACCTTGTCGACGCATGCCAGTCGATAGGGCAACTGTTGGTAGACGTACAAAAAATACAGTGTGATTTTATTACAGCGACAGGCCGTAAATTCTTACGCGGACCGAGAGGAACAGGTATATTGTATGTGTCTGACAAAGCATTGGAGCGCAATCTGCAGCCCATGATCATTGATTCGACCGGAGCGGGCTGGATGGATGCAAACCAATTTTCACTCGACAAAACAGCCAGGCGGTTCGAACTTTGGGAACGTTCGTACATGTCTGTGATTGGTTTTGCAGAGACCCTGCGGTATATCAACACAATAGGAATGGATCAGATTGCTGATTATAATCTGACACTCTCAGCACATTTGCGCTCGTTACTGGCGGAAAATGACAAAATTCAGGTGCTTGACCGTGGTATCAAACTCAGCAACATCATTACCTTGCAGGCTGCGGACAAAACAATTGACCAACAGGAAGCGCATCTGCAACAAAGCAATATTTACTATTCCGTAAGTAAGCTAAACACCGTGCCTGTCAATACGCCCTCCGGAAACGCAGATTACGCCATCAGGCTTTCACCACATTACTTCAATACGAAAGAAGAAATTGAGCAGGTAGCCGGGCTTTTACGGTTCGCCTGACCGATACG
>DASYHR010000749.1:0-3230 GCA_035998385.1 Dyadobacter sp.
GAACATTACAAAGGGCTTTTACACCTTGCGCCGGAGAAGTTGCCCAAAACCAACTTCTCCCCGGGCGGATCGCTGTCGTCTACTACACTTATTCCTGAGGCTGTATACCTGAATGCGCCGGATGCTCAGGTCGGACAAGTGTATGAGTCGGCCTACAGAATGTTTCTGATCAGGCAGATGGGCTATGAAACGGGCATTTTCCTGTTTGGTGTTCACGAATGGAGGCCCAATAATCTTTATCAATATCAATATCCCGAAGGCTCCTTTTACACCTATTACAAACTGCCGCTTGATCCAAACGTGGTGATAGCCAATGGATTTATCGCCCAGGTTTTTGGCAGACTTTACATTGAATGGGGAGGATCAGGAAAGACCTCCAACAAAAACTTTGATCCGGAATGGTTCAAAGGATTGTGGTTTCCAAAAGGAGCCGACCAGCCACAAGATGGTTTTCCCTATTACGCGAAACCTCAGACTGCGTCCTATGCCGGCTACACAGGAAGCAGCGACCTTTCCTATTTTAGTCAGAAGTTGTACAACGATACCTTTGGAAAGGTAACCGGGGGAACTAAGAAATTTTTGAAGTATAAACTGGATGGCGGGAAATGGATCAGTCCTTCACAGTTCAGCGCGGAAGAAATCGTAGATGCCTACCACGACAAGCGGGCGTTCGTCTATTCGGAAACCAGCAATGGTTCTACAGCATGGTTTTACCTCAACAGCTTTTCTGACAATAAACTCCATACGCTGGAAGTTGAACTACCATCCGGTAAAATAGTAAAAGCGCAGGTATCCGGTAATGGTATTCATGCACGGATGAACTGAAGAATGCCGGGGTTCAGCTTTTTTTAACAACCGAACCCCGGTTTTTCAAGCTTCCGTATGTTTTTTAAAATTATCGAGGATAGCCTGCCAGCCAGCCCGTTGCATATCAATCGGATTTTGATCTTCCGCATCAAAACTTTCTATCACCTTAGTCTGATCTCCTTGTTTTTCAAAAATGATTCTGACCTGCCGGCCATCTCCAAGCGAATAGACGATCAAAGATCCCGGTTGCACTTCGTCGTAAACTCCTTCGAAATCGAAACCAAAGCTCCCATCACGGGCCTCCATTCTGGATGAAAACTTACCTCCTGTACGGGGATCATTTTCTGCCTTTGGCGTATGCCAATCGTCAGAAGCGCTGTTCCATTGTACGATATGTTCGGGCGAAGTCCAGTAATCCCACACCTTCTCTACCGGAGCATTGACCGTTGTTTCTACTGTAATTACGGTTCTTTCCTGATCTGCCATTTGTTTTCAATGTTTGATAGTTGCCAAAAATTAATCTAATATAAACTGATTGAGCATGTTATACATATAGTCAAAATATTAAATTGGATTATATCCTAATTTCTGGAATATATCCATTACTTTTGATGTATAATTCAGACGGTGATACCGAAAGAATTGGAATTAAGGTTGTATTGGTGCAACAGCTTGCCGGTTTCTGCTGGCAAGTTGTTTTGTAATTATCGTCAATGTCCTTTGGCCCAATTAATGATTGCGGGATATAAATCGGCTACGGTTTGTCCGCTTTGTCTATTTCTATATAGATTGAGAAGTTCCTGATTAAAAGCTTTGAACCTCTGAAATCCGCGTCGGTCGGTCATATTACTTTCAATACGTTCATTTATAATAGCAAAAGATCTCTGATCCAGTATGTCTGAATAATAGAGTGTTACCAATCCGTAATTCATATATTCCTCAAAGCACATCAAAGGACTGTTGTAGGTGGAAGATGGTTTACCAGCAGTTGTCCAATCGGCGAGTTTGCCGAATACCTTATCGATGTCTGATCCATACTTTTCCGCCTCTGGATTCAGGTAAGCATGATTAATCTCAGTAAAAACGATCGTCTTACGAGTTCCTTTAATTACGTCAGCTGGTTTTGATTTGTCGCTGTTTGTCAGAAAAGGAAAGTTTACATGGGCCTGTGATTCTGTAAAACCGTTGTCGCTGAACATGTTTGCTGACTGATTCCAGCCTACCAGAGGAGAAAAAATCACTTTTGTAGCGGAATACCGGGTTGAAGGAAACTGTTTTTCAAGCCATTGGATCATTCCGGCAATACCTACTTCCTTTTGATATTCGGTAATCAAAATGTCGTAATAGGAGCTGTTTTGTTTAAAAAACTTACGGAATTCGGTTTTACGGGCAAAGTCGATCAATAAGGGGATAAACAAAGTGAGCTCATTTCTATCACCCCAGCTTACACGGTCATACACCCCTCCATTTACGATTTTATCGCCCTGAAAAACAAACGCATAACCATCCATTTTCATACGATTATAATAATACTCCGGAGCAAACTGTAACAGCGAATCAATCGAGCGCACAGCCTGATGATTCCCGAAAGCGCCAAACTGCTTTATCACCTTTTTATAATAGTCTGTATCTTTATAGATGGCCTCTGTTTTACCATACTCTGTCAGTGCAAAAATCACATTGATCAACTCGTACACTTCGGGAAGCTCAACTGAAATTTTACCTTCATTCTGCGCTTTGTAAGCCTCCGAAAAAGTCGCTGCTTTCACTTTCTTTTCAGGATTGAAGCTGCAAAGCACGGTGTCCCGGGTACTTTCTCTTACAATTAAAAAACTCGTCGTTTGTCCGGGTCGCAGCAAAAGCACAATGGAATCCTTTTCAGAAACGAGCACGAGAGGCAAAGAATCTTTTTCTACAACAAAACTGAAATCGAATTTCTTTTCAATTTTGCTGATCCCGTTAAGGTCATCCTTCTCTCCATCCAGATACATCGTCACGCGATCATTTGCTGTACGTACTATTGGAATATCCTGTTTCTGGGCCAGACAATAGATGCTACAAGTCAATATTAGCAGGCATAAACCGAGTGATCTCATCATAGGGATAACATGTTAAATGTCTAATTTTAACAAAAAGAATTATATAATACAAAACGGTTACAACTCATCATATTGCCCCAAATTCCCCGCCCGACTGCATCACTGAGGCCTGTGTGTATAAACCATATGATGATACTCGATTTTGATAGGGATAAAAAATTAAAAGAATTACCTTTGCACCATAAAACGATACTATGATTTATTTCTTCGCCGACGATCAGAATACTGTATATGCAGTGCAACTGGAGCGAACGCTCACATCGTCAGATACTTCAAAATTAACATGGCTGTTTGCAGGAGCTGAACTTAGCCAGGAAACTGTTC
>DASYHR010000753.1:0-3761 GCA_035998385.1 Dyadobacter sp.
CACCTCAAATCTTCTATTCTGGGAAGTTCAGTGATGATTCCGGTAAGAAACGGAAGGCTTGCGCTGGGTATGTGGCAAGGGATTTACCTTTGCGAGCACCGCGATCAGGGCGGCGCCAGAAGTGTAATGGTTACGATCTGGGGTGAGTAGGCTTATCGTAAGTACGAGGGTGATTCTGCAATCTTGTCAATGAACATCATGAGGCATTAACGGCATCAATTTTATCCAAACTTTAAAAATTATACTGGACCCTGCAGGTAAATATATCATCAGGAACATCAGAAGTAAATCCTTCTAAACCTGATTTTTCATTTTTGACTACATCATAAAAAAACATGAATTTCAATGACGGATTGGCGTAATAGACGTATCCCATAGAAAGTGTTTTATACAACAAATCTGCTTTGCTGAACCCCGTTTCACGTGTAATCTCCTGACCTGAAACCTGTTTATTGGGATCGTACCAGTCATATTTAAACACAACCTGATGTTCTTCACTTCCCAAATGCTGCAAAAAATACAGATAAGCTCCGTCAAAATTTCTGATATAAAGCGGATCTTTGATACCGTTGGTAGCGGGATACGTACCGGGAGTTTCACTGGTAGCAAAAGTGGATGTCTGCTTTCCCCTCATGTATTCGACCCTGAACTCAGTTTCTCCTTTTCGATTGGGAAATACGATTTGAAAATCGGCTCCTGCGTACTGCCGTGGTGCTATTTTTCTGTTATTGGTCACTGCTGAATCCCGCTGCATTACAAATCTGCCTCCTTTTTCGCGGGTCTCATACAATACGTTGGATTGACTGGTGATACCTCCGGCGTAGCCCGAAATCCCTGCCGACAATAAACCTCCCGACAGAAACTTCATCTTGGTTGGTTTCAAACTAACCCGGCTTATAAAATCTTTATGGCTATCATAATCAACCGGCCCCGCCATCCCCTGCCCGTTAAAAACACCAATATCCAGTTTCAACTTAGCCCATTTGCTTCCGGGTTTCCGATCATTGAGGGTTAGCATCGCACCTATATCCCGCTCCGTTTTCATCAACAATTGCGACATACGGCCCCGCTCCGGCGTCTCCCTGTTGGCCGACGACAAATTCACTTCATAACCAAACGGCCTTGCAAACATCCCGGTAGTAAGCGCAAAAACTTTAAATTTATTCTCATAAAACCTACCCCAAAAATCCCGGATCACTACACCACGTTCGGTACCGTCAAACTGAAATACGAAATAGGAAGTTGCATTTCCCTGCTTGTTGAGGTGGGCGTAATCTACCCTGAGACGGCCTCGTCGCAACATAAATCGATTATTGGAAGCAGGAGAAAAATTGCCTCCGTTAAACGTTTCCGCTCCCTCTCTGCTGATAACCTGGTACTGGGGCTGAATATAACCGCTCATCCTCACACGGTCGTAGCGTTCATAAATTGATAACATTCCCTTCCCCATCTGGTTGGTCGTATCCACCAGATCCATCAGGAATCGCTGTGCCAGTATTTGTTGGGAGTTGAAAAAAGAAATAGCAAAAAGGAGTCCGAAGATCCACTTCTTCATAGTCAGATATATCAGTGTCAGTATCAACCGACAAAGGTCGCCATTTTTTCGTATTCCTATATTATCTAAATGTTAAGACTACAGTAGAATTGAACCTTATCACGCATATTGAACATTTTGCTGTGGATGTCCCGTCTACCCCCTTTCATTGTCCTGAATTCCATCTCCGAATCTGTTTCCAGTGTAGTTAGTTTGCATAACCAAACAAGTGTCATTTAACAATACATTATTATTGTAAGCACTCTGAAACTCTGTCAGTAATTTCATACTAAAAGATATAAACTCAGAAAATTCTAAACCGGAGAACTCATGGAAAAATACGAATGGAAAGAAAACGTAGAGCTCATCTGCTTTCAGGCGAAAAAATTCCCGGATGACATTCAGGAAGCATTCGATACATTGCAAAGAAACATCTCCGATTGCGAAAATAGAACCTGGTATGGCATATCCTACCAGGGATCCGACGGTGAGATTATTTACAAAGCAGCCATAACCAGGATTTCACCTGATGAAGAGCATCCTTTTGAGAATTTTACCGTCACTACCGGTACTTATCTGTCTGAAGAAATCTACGATTGGATGAAACACCCGGCGCAAATAGGCGAGTCTTTTATGAGGATGTTGACTGACCCAAGACTGGATACCACTTTTCCATGCGTGGAGTGGTATCACGATGATGACGTAACATGTCTGGTGCGTCTAAAAGAAAACTAAACATTATAACCTGAAACTTATTACCAAATGAAAATCATTAAAATTATCCTGATCGCGATTGTTTCTATCGTTGCGCTCGTACTTATCGTTGCACTTTTTGTCAGCAAAGAATTTCACGTTGAGAAGGAAATTGTGATCAACAAACCGGTATCAGCTGTTTTCAATTACGCCAAAATCTTAAAAAATCAGGAGCAGTACAATGTGTGGGTCATGGCTGATCCGAATATGAAAACAAACCTGAAAGGGAGGGATGGGAATGTTGGATTTGTATATGCCTGGGACGGCAACGACGAAGCGGGACAAGGTGAACAGGAAATTACGAAGATCATTGATAACGAAAGGCTCGAAACCGCGATCCGCTTTATCAGGCCCTTTGAAGGCAAGGCGGAAACTTATTTGGTGACAGAAAGCAACGGCGCCACGCAAACGAAGGTTGTGTGGGGTATGAAAGGAAAAAGCGTGTATCCCATGAATATTACCAATCTGTTTACAGATACAATGTTGGGAAATGACGTGAACAAAAGTTTGACAAACCTTAAAATCGTGCTAGAAAAGTAAATTATTGTGTCACGCCTGTCGGAGCATTAACCAACTCCAATTAAACCACACCAAACTATACGCTCTCATGAAAATTGCAGTAATAATTATCCGCAGCCTCCTGGGTTTTATTTTCACCGCCTCCGCCGTAGTTGTTCTTTTCAATCTTGTGCAGGCGCCTCCACTGACCGGAAATGTCAAAACCTTTAATGACGGATTAATGGCAACAGGTTATTTCATTCCTATGCTGAAAATAATAGAACTTGTTTGTGGCTTGGCGTTGCTTTCAGGCCTTTATGTACCGTTGGCACTTGTGATTTTGTTTCCTGTCACAGTCCATATTTTTGTGTATCATGTTGCGATGATGCCTGACGGACTCCCGGTAGCTGCATTTTTGTTGCTTGCCAATCTGTTTCTTGCCTATCACCACCGCCAGAGCTATGTGCCACTATTTAGGGCCAGATAACGGTTTGAATAATTGCCTGGTACTGAAACTAAAAACATCTTCTCATGATCGAAGTCTTCAAAACCAACGTGGCAGATTCCTGTGAAGCTCGCCTGCTGATGGAAGTGCTCAAACTTCATTTCCACATGATGAAGGTAAGTTTTGATCTGGAGGACTGTGACAAAGTGCTTCGTGTTCAATCTGAATCCGGCATGATATCTGCCGTCACCATTATCGGGCTGCTTCGTGGGTTGGGATACTGTGCTGAAGTGCTACCGGATGAAGAACCCACTGCAGTTCAACTCATGTTACACGAAACCAAGTTCTATCCTGTTTGCTGATATAGGCATTTCATTTTACAGGACTACCATAGGCACGATCTGAGCTGGGGTAGTCCTGTTATTTTATCTATGAACAGGATGTTAATTTCGTTAATAAAAATTCGGTTCATCAATAACTTCTGTAAATTGAATCGTTTTTCAAAAATCAAAAAAAATGGATTTGTCCCTT
>DASYHR010000780.1:0-1584 GCA_035998385.1 Dyadobacter sp.
TACCTCAAACTCACTCTCTGCTCTTACCACACACCAAAGTTTCGAATAATCGTCGGATAAGGCATAGGACATCAAAATGCCCTGCTCCATCATTTCATTAATTTTCTTTCTCTGTGCAGGTATTTTTGCTGTAAATTCCTCCGACATCACAGCCGGAAGCATGATTTCAACCATATACTGGCTCATGGGCGATAGAAGGTTTGGTGTACAGAAATACCTTAATTTAACTCCTTTATAAAAGGAAATGGACCGTTTATTAGTTCCAGTGATTTTAAACGACCTGCGGTAGCTATCGATTTGACAAAAAATGTAATTTATTTTTCAAATCTTCCAACCTTTTAAAAATTAGCCGTGTCATGTACAATGCTGGTGAGGTATTACAGCGCTGGCAGAATGATTAAAAAGCAGTATTCAACTATCTTTGGGATAGAGGTGCTGATTAACTATAAACCGAACGAAGCACCCCTAAACTTCGGATGACCTTTAACGAACAGGAAATGGTGAATGGCTGTAAGCAGCGCAACCGGCTCGCTCAAAAACAACTATATGATGTTTTTGGGGGTAAGCTGTTTGCTATATGTCTGCGCTACACCAAAAACCGGGCAGATGCGGAAGATGTATTACAGGATGCGTTTATAAAGATTTATGAAAATATAGGGTCATTCCGAAACGACAGTCCGCTGGAGTATTGGCTCAGGTCTGTGGCGGTCAATACGGCACTGAATCACCTCAGGCAACAGAAATATCTGAAAGACCTGGATGATATAGAAGTTTATGAGAACGGCATTGCGGACAGAGAAGTGACATTGGGTGATTTTCAGATGCAACAGCTGATGGGGTTCATTCAGGAGTTGCCGCCGGGATGTCAGGTAATATTTAACCTTTACGCCATAGAAGGTTATCAACACAATGAAATTGCCCAGAAACTGGGTATATCAGAAGGAACCTCAAAATCACAATATGCGAGAGCAAGAGGAATACTTCAACAAAAATTGAACAAGGAAAAAAGATTTGACGATGGATCCGTCCGAAATAAACAATTTTGAAAATCAATGGAAAAAGGCCTTCGATGAAGCCTCTGAAACACCTCCGCCATCGGTGTGGGGTGAGATAGAGGCGCGCCTTGACCGTGGTGAAAAAGATATAATGCCGCTTTGGTGGCGCAAGCCGAAGCTGTGGTACGCTGCTGCGTCGATTATTGCTTTGCTGGTTGTGGGTGGAGGATATTTTTTCAATAATTCATCTCAAAACAATGGCTCCGGAATAACAACAGAAATGGCTGTTAAAACACCTGACGTTACATCAGGCAAAACAGACAAAGATCTGGCAGATGTACCTTCATTGGCTTCCGCTGAAAGTAATACAGAGAAAACTGCATCTTTGGAATCTGTTGCCAAAACAGCGCCTGCAAAACAGCGTGTTACTGCCAGAAAAGAGCAAAAAAGTGCTTCTGACAAAACTTTCGATAATGCTGCCACAGAATCGCTAACACTGGCTGCAATACCGGATCATGTTTCAAATAGCCTCAATATTGCGGGCAACACAGCGAAGGAGTCGCTGTCAAAAGGAGTTATCGCCTTTGAA
>DASYHR010000788.1:0-1585 GCA_035998385.1 Dyadobacter sp.
CTGTATTGCAGAAGGAAGAGCATTCATGCCCTGCATGCAAAATCGGAACACTCAGGAAAATCAAAGGTACAGCTGGACCTTTCTGGGGATGCAGCCGCTACAAAGAAGAGTGCAAATTTACTGCTCCGGATAAAAAGGGTAATCCTGATTTATCTGCAGACAAATCTAAACCGCAATCAACGAATGAATTTTTCTGTACTGATTGCAATAAACCACTGATCCACCGCCACAAGGCTGGAAAAGATGGGTATGACTTTTGGGGTTGTTCTGGCTTCAAAGATGGTTGCCGGAAAAGCTTCAAAAACAAAGCCGGTAAACCGGAATTCTAACCACGTAATTTGAGATATTAGGAGTATTAAATGAAGAGCAATTCTAAGTTATTAATTAGCCTTTTATGTGCTGCTGCTGTAATTGCTGTACCCGATATTGCACTTGCTGCAGGGCTGCAAAAAGCAACATCATTCTTTGACACATTAGCAGTATGGTTGCGTGCAATTGGTATTTCAGTGGTAACACTGGCTCTGATGTGGAGCGGTTATAAGTTCCTGTTTCAACAAGCGCGTTTTCAAGACATTAGCCATGTGATCTTTGGCTCTTTACTGATCGGCGCTGCCACTGAAATCGGTGTTTTCTTACTGGCATAAGCATGGCTGATCCATTATTCCAAGGCCTGACACGGCCTCCTATGTTGTTAGGCGTGCCTTTGACTCCGCTTGTCGTGGTTGGCCTGGGTTTAATCATGCTTTCGTTTTATACGACCTTCTGGATCATGGCTTTATTCCCCCCAATCGTTCTTATCATGAAATTGGTGGTGAGTGATGACGACAGGGCATTTCATATTCTATGGCTAGAATTTCAGGCCAAAGCGCCATCGTCTGGAAAACAAAAGTTAGGCAAGACTCACGTATATAGCCCTTTCTCTCAGAAAGCTAAAAAAAATGGTAAGTAAATCTCTAATCAATCGTAGCGTTGTAGCGACACTGAAAGTGAACGAATCAACTAAGGATGAAGCAAGATTACATGAATTCTTGCCGTATAGCAGTCATGTGACACCTTTTATCATCAAAACCGATAAAGGTGGTGGCGACTATATCCGGGTTTGGAGAATCGGCGGCATGCCGCATGAAACTGTGGATGATGACGATATTAAGATTCGGATGGACTCGTTAAACCAACTGATTAGGGGCTTAGGTACTACCGCAATCAGTTTGTGGACTCACAACGTTCGGCGTCGTATTACAGACCGCTTTGAGGGGGAGTTTGATAACGAATTTTGCGAGCATCTTCATAATAAATATCAGGATAGTTTCAGCGGTTATCAAATGATGGCAACTGAAATTTATCTGACTATGATTTACCGTCCTAGTCCACATTTGTTTGATCGTCTGGTTAAAAGCAAAACATCGCCTGCGCAACGTGAAAAGGTTTTTAAGGAAGCCATCCGCAAAACTGATGAGTATGCAACTCAAATTGAAGCATCGTTACGAAAGTACGATATCGAAGCCTTGGGCGTATATGAAAAAGATGGCATCCAATATTCTGAAATTCAGGAATTCCTGGGCTTTTTGGCGAATGGTGTTTGGGA
>DASYHR010000496.1:0-4578 GCA_035998385.1 Dyadobacter sp.
CTTTTTTGATCAGATAATCATCAAATGAAAGTTTGTACTTCTCGAAATCCGCCAGATCTGAAGCCAGGTAGTAGAGGCGTCCATGATCTATACCATCAATATACTTATCAAACATCACTGCGGATAACGAATCATTTAGTTTCGTTTTCCTGTAATGATAATTGGATAAAATACGGGTAGTGAGTTCCTCCGCTTTAAACTGCGAAGCAACCGGCTTGATGTCGCCCTGCGATAGTGTATCAGCGAGTCTCAGTGAGCCTTTCTCCCTGGCAGGACCGCTTTGCCAACCTAGCAAAACAACCGGAATAAGAGTGATTAAGTACTTTTTCATTGTTGAATGTTCTATTTAACAATATCCAATAATTCAACGTCGAAGATCAACGCTGAGTAAGGTGGAATTTGTCCGCCTGCACCACGCTCACCATAAGCAAGGTCATAGGGGATAAACAACTTCCATTTAGAACCAACGGGCATGAGCTGTAAAGCTTCTGTCCATCCTTTGATAACCCCGTTTACCGGAAACTCAATCGGCTCTCCTCGATCCACAGAACTGTCAAAAACTGTTCCATTAGTCAACGTTCCGTGGTAATGAGTTTTTACTTTGTCTGTAGCAGTTGGTTTCGCACCTTCACCTGCTTTGATAATTTCATACTGTAAACCGCTCTCTGTAGTTACGACACCGGTTCTCTTCTTATTTTCTTCCAAAAACTTCTCCCCTTCTACGCGCACTACTGCTCCTTTCTCTTCCATTTCCTTTTGTTTTACGGATGCTATCTTTTCAAAATATGTTTGCAGAAACGAGTTCGCCGCTTCCGGGCTCAGCACTGTTTTCTCACCATTCAGCGCAGCATTGATCGTTTTTGTCAACACAGCATTATTCAGATTACCAATTCCCTGAGAAGCTACCGAATTCGCAAAACTTACCCCGATGGCAGCTGAAAGAGAATCCATCTGAGTTTTAAGGGCAACAGGAGCCGGCGCTGGTTTGGCTGCAGGTTTTGCGGTTGTGGCCGTTTTCTTAACAGGCGTCGCAGGCTTTGCAGGTTGTTTGGTTGTTTGGGCGAAAGAAGGTGTAGCTGCTACAAATCCACATACAACACCTGTAAGAATCAATTTTTCTAATTTGTACATTCTGCTTAAAAAGATAGTCGGAAGTTTAAGTTTTATTCTGTAATTATCATAAACGAACTCAATTACAACAAAAACACAATTAGTACCTAAAAAAGTTTTAAAAACGTTTAATCAGGCTGATAAACGGTGATTTGAATTGACCTGATATGTTTAATTCTGAAAACTTGGAAAAATCTAATTTCGACAGATAGTTTTTTCCGGAAAACATTCTTCATATACCAAAATAAAAACCTACCTTTGCGGCTGATTTCAAAATCTTACTACTATACTCTAAATAAGTCAATTATACTATGGTATCTGTTAGACCAGATGAAGTTTCAGCCATTCTACGCGAGCAACTTGCAGGCGCTAAATCTGAAGCGGAACTCGAAGAAGTAGGAACCGTCCTTCAGGTTGGTGATGGCGTTGCCCGCATTTACGGTCTTTCGCAGGTTCAGGCGGGTGAGCTGCTTGCTTTCGAAAATGGCCTTAAAGCACTCGCACTTAACCTTGAAGAAGACAATGTCGGTGCCGTTTTGCTTGGTGATTACAGCGAAATAAAAGAGGGCGCTACTGTAAAGCGTACTAAAGAGATCGCTTCTGTTAAAGTTGGTGATGGAATTATCGGACGTGTTGTAAACACGCTGGCAGAACCAATTGACGGACATGGCCCGATTCAGGGACAAACTTACGAAATGCCATTAGAGCGTAAAGCTCCGGGGGTAATTTTCCGTCAGCCTGTAACTGAGCCTCTTCAGACAGGTATCAAATCCATCGATGCCATGATTCCTATCGGACGTGGACAACGCGAATTGATTATCGGTGACCGTCAGACTGGTAAAACAGCTGTTGCTATCGATACCATTATCAACCAAAAAGAATACTTTGAC
Organism: Dyadobacter sp.; assembly: GCA_035998385.1. Classification (GTDB taxonomy): domain Bacteria; phylum Bacteroidota; class Bacteroidia; order Cytophagales; family Spirosomataceae; genus Dyadobacter. The sequence continues at coordinate 2,001 of DASYHR010000496.1, forward strand.
AAAGGAGAGCCTGTATTCTGTATTTATGTAGCCTGCGGTCAGAAGGCTTCTACTATTAAAGGTATTGAAGCTACGCTACGTCGCTATGGCGCTATGGATTACACAGTGATCGTTGCAGCTGGTGCATCTGATCCTTCTCCAATGCAATTCTACGCACCATTTACAGGAGCTGCGATCGGTGAATTCTTCCGTGATACAGGTCGTCCTGCTTTGGTTGTTTATGATGACCTTTCAAAACAAGCTGTTTCTTACCGTGAAGTTTCCCTTCTACTTCGTCGTCCTCCGGGCCGTGAAGCTTATCCAGGAGACGTATTCTATCTCCACAGCCGTCTTTTGGAGCGTGCAGCGAAGGTGATCGCGGATGACAACATCGCTAGAAATATGAACGATCTTCCTCCATCTTTGAAGGATATCGTAAAAGGAGGTGGTTCTTTGACTGCCCTTCCAATTATTGAAACACAAGCTGGTGACGTTTCTGCTTATATCCCTACGAACGTAATTTCGATTACAGACGGACAGATATTCCTTGAATCCAACCTGTTTAACTCTGGTATCCGTCCTGCGATTAACGTAGGTATTTCGGTATCACGTGTGGGTGGTAATGCGCAGATCAAATCAATGAAGAAAGTTTCAGGTACTCTGAAGCTTGATCAGGCACAGTTCCGTGAACTTGAAGCTTTTGCTAAGTTTGGTTCTGACCTTGATGCTGCTACGAAACTTGCCATCGACCGTGGACGTCGTAACCAGGAAATCCTTAAGCAACCTCAGTATGCACCTGTTCCTGTTGAGCAGCAAGTAGCAACTGTATATGCTTCTACAAAAGGTCTTTTGGACAGAGTTCCTGTTGAGCGTGTAAAAGAATTCGAAAAAGAATTCCTTACTGTTCTTTCTGTTCAGCACAAAGATACTTTGGCAGCCTTGCGTGCAGGTAAGCTGGATAACAGCGTAACTGACGTAATTGACAGTGTAGCAAAAGAAATATCAGCTAAATACTAAGCTAATCATCACTCATTATAACTGCCGCAGGCAATTTGCATGTGGCAGTTATAACCGCAACGGCGAACCGTTTTTAATTCCCCAAGAATGGCAAGTTTAAAAGAAGTACGTAACCGGATTGTATCGGTTAACTCTACCCAGCAAATTACAAAGGCCATGAAAATGGTGGCCGCAGCCAAATTGCGTCGGGCACAGGAGAATATTCTCCAGATGCGTCCTTATGCTCAGAAGCTGGGAGAAATGCTTTCTACTGTATCGGCAGGTTCAGAAAGCTCTATAGAAAGCCCGTTGAAAGTTGTCCGTGCGATCGACAAAGTTTTGATCGTAGTCGTGACCTCTGACCGTGGATTGTGTGGAGCATTCAATACCAATGTCGTTAAAGCAACAATGCAATTGATCGAAACTAAATATGCCGCTCAGGCTGCAAAAGGAAATGTCGAGATCTTTGCAATTGGTAAAAAAGGAGCAGAATCATTTAGCCGCAGAGGTTTTAAAGTAAACTCCACCTATACCGATCTGTTTACAAGGCTGAGCTTTGTAGCTGTTAAAGAAGCTGCGGAAATCATTATGACCGCATTCTCTGAAGGTCGTTACGATGCAGTTGATCTTGTTTACAACGAGTTCAAGAACGTAGCAACTCAGATCATCCATGCAGATTCTTATCTTCCTATCACTTCGGAGCAACCTACTTCAAAAGTGAAGAAAGCTGAAGTTAATTATATCTTTGAGCCTACAGAAGAGGAAATTCTGGCTGAGCTGATTCCAAAGTCTCTTAAAATTCAGTTATACAGAGCTGTTCTCGAATCGAATGCTTCGGAACAGGGTGCACGTATGACTGCTATGGAAAAGGCTACTGAAAATGCGCAGGAACTTTTGAAAGAGTTGAAATTGATTTACAACCGTACCCGCCAGGCTGCAATTACGACCGAGATTTTGGAAATCGTAGGTGGTGCAGAGGCTTTGAAAGCATCATAAAACGGCGATATTAGACAAGGCACGACAATAGAGATTTACGCCAATAATGATGCTTTACATTTCTAATACAGTTTTAAACAACAAACAATATCGTTTTACCCGCTTGATTAAATAATACAATTTTACCTGTGATTCGTTAAGGTAAATTATAAAACCTCAAAAATACCGTGGTGGGTAGATTTGAGGTTTTATAGTATTCACTGTAAGCTTCCGTGAGGTCCTCCCATTTTAGGACATTCAAAACTAGAGAATTGGGCATTCTCTTTCTTCTTTTTTTAGCTGTATTTCGAACTCATCTGGAGTCAAACCACCGAGTGAACTGTGTGAACGTAATGAATTGTATTCATTTCGCCAAGCTTCCACTTTTTGCTGGGCATCTTCCAAAGATAAAAACCAATGTAAGCAACTGCCTATCTCCATCTTCCAAAGCTGACGCCCAATAGTGAGCTTTGGGATATGAAAAAAGAACAACACAAATCCCATCAACGATATTACCAGCTCTATCTCCGATGGAAAATTATCGGCAAAGGTGCCCGAGTATTCTGCGAGCAGGAGTCGGTCAAGTATTCAACATTCTGGTATTGGGCCAAAAATTTCAAGCCAGTAG
>DASYHR010000813.1:0-7208 GCA_035998385.1 Dyadobacter sp.
TATTTTTCAGAGAAACACCAACGGTTTCCATGATTTCCATTCCGTAATAAAGTGCAAACACGATACCTTCCTGCGCGGCACGAGTCCAGTGACCCAATCCGTGACGGCTAAACTGAAGACCTTTGAATGTAGCACCCGGATCCTGGTTTTCAAGCATACGTTCAGCACCGTTTCCGAATGGCAAACATAACAGTCCGTCGGATCCAACAGGTACTTTTGCAGCCAGGTCGTTCATTTGCGGATAGGATACGCTGCCCTGCATCAGTTCATTACGCAACCAGCCGTTCAGACTGCCCGTTCCGTTCACACAAAGCAATACCCCGTAGCGGGCAGCTTCTGTTACCGGATTTACGTGCAGGAATGTATTTACACGCGATAATGAATCAAATTTTATCTGATCACTTACACCATATACTACACCCGAGGTACCCGCTGTAGCTGCTACTTCACCCGGCTCCAATACATTCAGAGAGAATGCGTTATTAGGTTGATCGCCCGCCCGGTAAGTAACAGGAATACCCGCTTTCAATCCCAGGGCTGCAGCTGCCTCTGCCGTCACTTGCCCTTGCTCAGAGAAAGTGGGCAATACAGTTGGCATCAATGAAGGATCAAAGCCGAAATGATTAAAAAGAAAATCAGCAGGACGGTTATTTACAAAATCCCAGAAAATACCTTCTGATAATCCTGATGGCGTTGTTACGATTTCACCTGTAATTCTGGCGGCTAAATAATCGCCAGGCAACATAAATTTATGAACCTTTGCATACACATCCGGCTCATTCTGCTTTACCCAACCCAACTTGGAAGCGGTAAAATTCCCCGGCGAATTCAGCAAATGTGGCAACACATACTCTTCTCCGATGGCTTCCATTGCTTTATTGCCTACCTCCACAGCACGGCTGTCACACCAGATAATAGAAGGGCGAAGCACGTTCATATCTTTGTCTACAACCACAAGCCCGTGCATCTGGTAAGAAATTCCGATTGCCGCAACTTCATCAGCAGCAATTCCGGCTTTGCTCATTACCGCTTTGGAAGCCAGACAAGCATTTTCCCACCATAGTTCAGGCTGCTGCTCGGCAAAACCTGGCTTGGGTGCGTCAATGGTCATTTCTTTTTCAGGATAAAATGCTGAGGCAGCCACCGCGCCGGTATCTGCATGGAGTAAACAGGCTTTAACGGACGAACTACCTAAATCAAATCCCAGGAAATACATGTTTATTACTTTAAAAGTGATTATATATCTATGAATTTTTAAAGATAAGCGCTAAAATTCACAAAAATGTTCCCTGTACCAAAGATTTGCGCTCAATTAAGTGTAAAATTTACACGTATATGATTTTGATGAGTGGATATGCAGTTTCATGCCGCATTAATGTAGGAAAAATGATATCTTTAAAAAAGTTTTCAGTACAGTTATAGAGACCTTTGGAATCTATTTGAAGTCTAATTTGTGTTATCCCATAGAACTGTAATCCTCGTAGAACGAGACAAGGCAAGGAACGTTAATATTTTGTTTATGAAGAAAATTGTACAAGTAATTCTATCCGCCTGTTTTCTCTTTGTATTTTCCGGCTTTAAGCCGCGGGATAAAAAATGGGAAAAGCCTTTCTCCCGGTTGGATTCAGAAATAAGAAAAAACAGCAAAGCTTACGAAACACTCGGTAATGCGACAAAAACCATCGGACACAGACTTACCGGAAGCAGTAATGGGGCAAAAGCAGAGGAATACGCCTTCAAACTATTGAAAAGTTATGGTTTTAGTGACGTAGTATACCAACCGTTTGAAGTGGAGGCCTGGATGCGCGATACCGTTACGTTGAGCATTGCACCGGGGAATAGTGATAATTTCCGTGATGTGGATGTAGTTGCACTGGCTCACTCACCCGTTGATGCAAAAGTTCAGGGAGAGATTGTGGATGTAGGCAATGGACTGCCTGAAGATTTCGAAGCTGCCAAAGACAAGGTAAAAGGTAAAGTAGTGCTGGCAAATATCGGACTGAAAGATGCACCGGGGAAGAAAAACCTGCACCGATCTGAAAAAACAGCATTGGCAATACAGTATGGTGCAACGGGGATTATCATGGTAAATGGTGCTCCGGGCAACATTTTACTTACGGGAACGGCGTCCGTTACGGGTGCCATCATTTCGATTCCGGCTGTGTGTATCTCCAGCGAAAGCGGAGATGAAGTCCGCAAATGGCTGAGAGAGGAAGCACCTCTGGAAGCAAATATCGACATGCACAATATTTCCAAACCTATCAGAGCGCGTAATGTCATTGCGACATTGAAAGGCAATTCTGATGAAAAGGTCATCATCGGCGGGCATCTTGACTCATGGGATCTGGCTACCGGCGCCATCGACAATGGCATCGGCTCTTTTGCAGTGATGGATATTGCCAGAGCATTCCGTTCATTGAAAGTAAAGCCTGAGCGTACGATCCAGTTTGTATTGTTTATGGGTGAAGAACAGGGATTGCTTGGATCCAAGCATTTTGTAGAAGAACTCAAAAAAACGGGTGCTATTAACAAGGTAAGTTATATGATGAACCTTGACATGACGAACGATCCTTCCGGAGCCAACACGTTTGGCAGAAATGATATGACCGAATTTTTCACCAATGTCGGAGCAGCGGTACAAAAAGTGGATCCTGAATTTAAAAATGAATTGGCAAACAGAGCCGGTCTTCACAGCGATCATCAGCCATTTATGCTGGAAGGCGTTCCTATAGCAGGATTATCGGGAAGGCTGTCGCCTGCGGTGCTGCAATGCTACCATGCAGATTGTGATGATTTCAGTCTGGTAGACAAACAGCAACTGGAAAATACGGTGAGAATCGGCAGTATGTATCTGTACGCACTAGCCATGACCGACAAATTGGCCGTTTCAAGACTTTCGGATACAGCCACCAGAGACTTTTTGATTTCACAAGGATTGAAACAGGAACTGGAACTGGGCAAAGAATGGAGATGGGGCAAATAGAAGAAAGATAAAGTTAAGCCGCGGCAACTCTTCACAGTACCGCGGCTTTTCGCTTTCATACCATTCTATTTTGAAACTACCTTAAGTCCGATAATAGATCCGATCAATAAAAAAACAAATAGTAAACGCCAGAAATCTGAGGGTTCTTTGTAAAAAAGGATCCCGATCAGAACAGTACCAACCGCCCCGATTCCCGTCCATACAGCATAAGCCGTTCCAAGCGGAATGGTTTGTATTGCTTTATTCAAAAACAGGAAACTCGCACTGATGCATACAATGAATGCAATACTCCATTTGGTATTGCTGAAGTTGTCTGACAGTTTCAGACAGGTTGTGAAGCCTACTTCAAAGGCTCCCGCGATTAAAAGAAATATCCAGGCCATTATTGAGTGGCGCCCACGCGCCTCTAATTGATGATGTTACAAAGTTCCGCTTCAGGAAGCATAATCAATTTTACATTTGTTAAAAAATACAATCAGCGGCGTTCTGCCCGGATACGGCTTAATGTAACCTGGCTCACACCCAAATAGGAGGCAATATGCCCCAGCTGTATTCTGTTTACCAGTTCTGGGTAATCGCGAATGAACTCCTCATACCGCTCAGCTGCTGTTTTAAATTGTTGATTCAGATAACGCTGGTCGGCACGCATCAACTCAAATTCCGCAAAACGCCGCCCCCAGTTGGCCATATCAAGATCAGACAGATACAAATGCTGCAATGCATGATCCGGAATTTTGTAAACCACCGACTTTTCAAGAAGCTCTATACTTTCATAACCTGGTATATTCGAAAAATAACTTTTCAGCGACAAGAGTATTTCACCTTCTGCCCCAAACCAAAACGTCACATCCCGCCCATCGGCCTGATGAAATGCCCTCGCTACCCCCTGTTCAAGAAAAAAGAAAGAACGTTCGATTCTTCCTTCACGAAGCAGCATATATCCTTTAGGTAATTCTTCTTTGATCAGTAAAGGCACAATGAGATCAATCACTTTTTGATTCGCGCCCAGGCTTGCTATTTTTTCTATCGTGTTTTTCAAGCAGTATTTGGTTATAGTCTTCAAATTAACGCCTTTTAATAAAACAACCTATAAAGATTCATAGGCCTTGAAACCATGGTGCCGGATAAATACAGATATTTGTAGTTGAAAATAGCGATGACTGCATGCTTGTATTTCCAAATGCGAAAATTAATATAGGTCTTAATATTACTGAAAAGCGACCTGACGGGTTTCACAACATTTCCAGCCTCTTCTATCCCGTTGGATGGAGTGATGCACTCGAGATCACCTTGTCGGATACAACACATTTTTCGGCAGATGGTATTGTTATACCCGGAAATGAAAGTGAAAATCTGTGTTTGAAAGCATACAATATACTTTCTGCGGATTTTGACTTACCTCCGGTTCATATCCATCTTTTAAAAGCAATTCCTATCGGTGCAGGTTTGGGAGGAGGATCTGCAGATGCTGCATTTACCATCAGCACACTTAATAAGCTTTTCGAGCTGGGTATCAGTGAAGAAAAACAAATTGATTACGCACGTAGATTAGGCAGCGATTGCGCTTTCTTTATTTTGAACCAACCAATGTATTGTTTTGGAAAAGGTGATCAGTTTGAAAAAACAGACGTCTCTCTGGCAGGAAAGTGGATTGTCATGGTGAATCCGGGTATTCATATTTCTACTGTTGAAGCATATGCAGGTGTGAAACCGGCGCATCCCGAAACTGACCTGAGGACATTGCTCAACAGGCCGGTGTCGTCATGGAAGGATTTAGTAAAGAATGATTTCGAAGCAGGAATTTTTAAAAAGTATCCTGTTTTAAAGGAGATCAAACAAAGTTTATATCAAAAGGGAGCTTTGTATGCAGCGATGAGCGGATCTGGTTCGACTTTGTATGGAATTTTTGAAGAAGAAACTGACCTGTCAGCGCATTTTAATCGTTACAATATATGGCAGGGAATATTAAATTAAGGAAATAACCGCCGTAAGCATTCAAGTGGTGACTAAAAATGTAACTATCTTCACTTGTTACTTGCAGTGAGAAAGAACAAATAAACCAAAATGAGCACAAAGCCATCAACCAAACCACAAGAAAGCCTCTTTTCAAAAAGAAGGGAGCCGCTTGGCTTTATGTTATGGCTTGGTGTGATCGGGAGTTCACTTGTATTCACTTCGATCTTTGTGGTTTATCTGCTGAAGATGAATGCGGAAAACAACTATTTTGTTGCGCTTCCTGATATGTTCTGGCTGAGTACCCTTGTTATTCTTTTCAGCAGTATTACATTACATGAGGCAAATCTGGCTTTTGTACAGGAAAGATTTTTGCACTACCGCGTTTTTCTGGGAAGTACTGCTATTCTGGGTTTGACCTTTATGGTATTACAAGTCACAGGCTGGCTGGAAATGATCGAATCAGGAATTATACTTCACGACAACAATTCGTCCGGCTTTGTGTATCTGCTTACAGGACTTCATCTGATGCATATACTAGCCGGGATTGTTCTTTTAGGTTTGTTATTCCGGAAAGCAATCAAAAACAGAACCTATATTGATTCCTTCGTATACAGTGTGAATCCGCCAAATGTACTGCGCCTCAAACTGGTGACCCGCTACTGGCACTTTGTGGATGCGCTGTGGTTGGTGGTGTTTATTGTGCTGGTTATTCTATATTGATCTTCAATTCTTTTTCAGACTGGCTCTTGCCATTAATGCTCCTGTAAGTGTAAATACTGCGGCTACTAACATGGGCGCACCCGGAAAATAAACCTGTGCAGAAGCAGCTGTGAATGTTGCAAAAAGATTACTCATGATCAACGGCCCGAATATAGACGTCAGGCTCTGAAGGCTGGTAAGCGCCCCCTGCACTTCCCCCTGTTCACTCGAACTTACCTGTGTAGAAATAATCCCCTGCAAAGAAGGACCGGCAATACCGCCGAGCATATAGGGTATCATAAAAATATACATCATCCATCCTTGCGTGGCAAAAGCAAAGAGTGTAAAGCCGACTGCGTACAACATCAATCCGATATAAACTCCCCGCTGTTGTCCCAATTTTGGAATGATAAGCCTGATCAGGTAACCCTGCACAATGGCACTCATGAGACCTATGGCACCCAGGGAATAACCGATTTGCGCTTCACCCCAGCCAAACTTTTCAATTACATAAAACGACCAGTTGCTCTGAACAGCGTGCATCGCGAGGTATACCAGCGTCAGCGCTCCGATCAACCCGAAAATAACCGGATACTTGGTCAGATTGATGAAAGCACCCAACGGATTGGCTCTTTTCCACTCGAACTTCCTGCGATTTTCAGGTTGAAGGGACTCTGGCAGAATAAAATAACCATACAACCAGTTGACAAAGGAAAGTCCGGCTGCTGCCATAAAGGGTACACGCGATCCGAATTGCCCTAACAAACCTCCCATCACCGGACCGATAATAAAGCCCAGACCAAACGCCGCACCGATCAGACCGAAGTTCTGAGCACGTTTGTCGGGTGTGCTTACATCTGCAATATAAGCTGCTCCGGTTGTGAAGCTGGCTCCCATAATACCAGCCACCACACGACCTATATACAGCCATGCAAGTGTAGGTGCAAAAGCCAGAAACAGATAGTCAACACCAAAGCCGAAAAGCGAAGCAAGCAAAACCGGCCGGCGACCATAGCGATCACTGATACCGCCGATCAGCGGGGCAAACATAAACTGAACTGCTGAATACGTTACCAACAGCCAACCTCCGTCCCGCGCAGCCTCACTGATCCCATCGCCGGTCAGCTCATGAATCAGCTTTGGCATTACAGGAATGATAATACCAAGCCCAATCACATCGATCAGCAACGTGACGAAGATAAAGCCAATGGCAGGCGATCGTTTGGAAGACATGTGTGAAGATTATAAAATGAAACAGGCCGGAAAACCGGCCTGTAAGTAATCACTATTTTTTCAATATTTTAAATTCCACCCTTCGGTTTTTCTGCTGTCCTTCCGGTGTGTCATTTTTAGCAACAGGGACAGTTTCCCCATACCCTTTGCTCTTCACCCTGTCAGGTTCAACGCCTTTCCCAATCAGGTATTCCTGAACGGAATCTGCCCTGTCCTGTGAAAGTTTCATATTAAAATCGTCCGCACCGACATTATCCGTATGCCCGCCAAGTTCGACAAACATGGTTTTGTTTTCCTGCATCGTGATCGCGATACGATCCAGCTCAGGAAACGACTG
>DASYHR010000818.1:0-7662 GCA_035998385.1 Dyadobacter sp.
CGCGCGTCCCGGATTAAAAATGATCCAGGAAGAAATCATGGAGAAGCAGATAGAACTGACCGAATGCAGATCGTCCAGACCCGTCAAAGCTGTAGCTAAAGTGATTGATGTCCCTCAGAAAGGCGCAAGCCGAACCGTTTATCCAGTCGAGGGACCAGATCCGGGAATCCGGCAGGATTTAAAAGTCATAGAAGGAATCGGCCCTAAAATAGAAGAGATTCTGAACAAACATGGCATTCAGAATTATACGACTCTTGCATCTGTTCCGGCGCTACGCATTGCCAGTATATTACGCGGTGCGGGTCCGCGATTCCAGATACACGATCCTACCAGTTGGCCGGAACAGGCCGCACTCGCTCACGAAGAAAAATGGGACGAGCTTGATACGCTCAAACAAAAACTGATTGGAGGAAGATAAATAGAAGAGCCGCTCCCGGTGAAGGAAGCGGCTCTTTCAATATACATCAAAGGAGAACCTTACAAGGTTGTTACTGTTCTCTGAATGAACTTAGTCAGATCACTACCTGTAAGCAAGCCCTGTGAAAGCAGAGCAAGGTCATAAACTTGCTTAGCCAAAGATTTCTGCTCTTCCTCATTCTCCGTTTGCAAAACTTTACCGATCACCGGGTGGTTCGCATTTAAGGAAACTGTGTACATCAACGGCATATCTCCAAACATTGACCGCTGCCCCGAGGTCGCCTGCATGTCTGTCATACGGCGCATAAATTCAGGGAAGGTTATCACAACCGGAAGCTCATCCACAGGCATGGCCTCAACAGCGATATGAGCACTTTTTGATCCTGCAACCTCTTCGAAAAGTTTCTTCGCTTTCTCCTGATCGTCAGCCGACAAAATGCTTTCCAGCTTTACGTCCTTCTCAATCAGTTTATCCAGCGTATCAGCATCCACACGTTTTACAGATGTTTTTTCAAGTTTCTGCTCCAGTGCGTTAATGAAATGCGCGTCGATTACGCTTGTCAGAGACAAGATATCGTAGCTACGTTTTTTCGCTGACTGAATAAATGCATCCTGCTTTTGCTCGTCAGTTGTATATAACCATATCTGCGTGTCATTTTTATCAGTCTGGTTTTCTTTTACAAACTCACTGTATTCAGAGAAAGTAAAGAATTTACCATCCACATTTTTAACCAGACAGAAATCTTTCGCCTTCTCGTAAAACTTTTCATCGCTCACGATACCATATTTTACGAACAGACCGATATCGTCAAACTTAGCTTCGAAGCCTGCTCTGTCGTTTTTGAATATCTCCGCAAGCTTGTCGCCAACCTTACGTGTAATGTATCCGTTGATCTTTTTCACATTCCCGTCTGCCTGCAAATAACTTCTGGAAACGTTCAGAGGGATATCCGGAGAGTCTATCACACCATGCAGCAACTGAAGGAAATCGGGTACGATATCTTTTACTTCATCCGTAATAAAAACCTGACGGCTGTACAACTGAATTTTTTCGCGCTGACCCTGGAAGTCATTTTTCAGCTTAGGGAAGTAAAGAACCCCTGTCAGATTAAACGGATAATCCACGTTCAGGTGAATCCAGAACAACGGATCTTCGCTCATCGGATAAAGCTCCTTGTAAAAAGCGATATAGTCTTCGTCTTTCAGCTCGGATGGATTTTTTGTCCAAATCGGGCTGGTGTTGTTAATAACCTTATCTTCAAACTCAATCTGCACAGGAAGGAACTTACCGTATTTCTCCAGTATGCCACGAAGACGGTACTCATCCAAAAACTCTTCGGAATCCTCAGCAATATGTAACACGATATCTGAACCTCTTCCTTCTTTTTCAGCCGAAGTCAGTGTAAATTCTGTCGATCCGTCACATTCCCAGCGAACGGCTTCCGAATCGTCTTTGTAAGACTTGGTGATGATCTCAACATTTTTCGCAACCATATAGGCTGAGTAAAATCCAAGACCAAAGTTTCCGATGATTTTACCTTCGTCGCCTTTATCCTTATATTTTTCAACGAACTCTGTAGCTCCTGAAAACGCAATCTGATTGATATATTTCTTGATTTCATCGGCAGTCATACCGATCCCATTGTCGCTGATGGTAATGGTTTTGGCATCCTTATCCAGCTTCACAACCACTTTCAACTCGCCCAGCTCTCCGTTGAATTCTCCGTAGGAAGAAAGTTTTCTCAATTTCTGAGTTGCATCTACAGCATTTGATACAAGTTCTCTCAGGAATATTTCATGGTCTGAGTAAAGGAATTTTTTGATGATCGGGAATATATTCTCGGTGTGTATACTTAAATTTCCTTTTTCCTGAATCCCTGTCTCCATATTTGTTACGGTTTTTGATTTAATATTTTAGAAAAAATTTAGCTTCTGCAATACGCACTGAAAATTTGCGTTCCATTAGCAATCAAAACGATTCAGGCTGACAGATTGTCATAATTACCCGTTACCTCAATATTAAGTCTGTATATTGTTAACTGTAAGTGTTTTTCTTAATATTGCGACACCAAATCATATTCTGAACTGAATATCTAGACTATCCAATACATATGAATCTTGTTAAAAAATTTATTGCCGGTGTTCTTCTATTTTCTGCAGTTTCGGCTTGCACCACGATGAATTCCGTTCCACTATCCAATTACACCGTATTTACTGAAGACCTGAGACGTGATCTTGAATCAGCCAATATTCCATTGGAGAAAGTTCAGTTTTTTAATGACAAGGCTATCAATATACGTCGGGAAGTATCAGATCCTAACGATATCAAGGTAAATCCGGAAGGCCAGATTACGATGAGTAACGGTAAAAGTATCCAGACAATCAACGTATTACCTTTCACTCCTGGTGTAGCTTTGGGTACAGGCAATGGAACGATTAACGTTTCCTGGGATGATACACAACAAGATCAAAAAGGTATGAAGTTTAACCTGAGCGGTCAGAACTACTTTTTGGATGTGCTACCAAATAACAAATTCGATTATAAGGAACGTACCTTTGATTTGCAGGGAGGCAATGGTTCACGTTTGTTTGTTAAAAAGGATCTTTTGAAACAAGTGAAAAATTCGCGTGAAACGCTCAAAGGAAGAAAAGTAGGTAACTAATCTTCGCAGATATACAAATTTGAAGGTCTGGCTTTTAGTCAGGCCTTTTTTTGTCAGTTCAGGTTGAAATAAGATCCGCTATCCTTGCTGGTTTTCGATTTGTTGATGATCGTGGAGTTTTGCACAAGGGCAAGTACAATCAGCCCAATGATGATCGCAAGGGCAATTTGCAGAAAGGAGATAAGCCCGAAACTCGCCATATCGCTTTTTGTTTCCTTCATTAACTCCTGCCCCACGCTCGACTGAATTGTTGTCAGTTCATTCAAATTGTTGATGGTACTTTGAAAAGTTCTGGCTCCGGCACCTTCAAAAAGTTCTTTACCCGCAGCAACATGCCCCGACGTATACAGATTAATGATCACCTTTTCCAACAGCGCATATTCAGCTACACGATTTTTAAAAGCTCCCAGGCTTTGCGCTTCACGATCAACGAGGTACGTTCTTTCAAAAGCTCTAATGAGTGAATCTATATGACTATCATGCGCGGTAAGCCCCGAGGTGATCTCATCAGAACTGCACATTTCATCTGACAACAGAAATTTTTCCAAAGACAGTCTTTTGCCGTACAGGTTCTCGGTAAGGTAAATGATATTGGTGGCTGGTATAAGCCGATCCTGATAAATTGAAGAAAACGACTTGTCAATACCCTGCATATTCATTCGGGATAGCAAAGTCGCCACCACGATCATACACATCATTCCTCCTAAAATAATGGCAGTCTTAAATTTTTGCTGGATTACAAATGACCACTTCATAACGTAACGTCCGGACGAGATAAAAGTGTAAAGTACAACAAATCCTTCGCATATCAACAAACAAAATAAGCCAGCACTTCTTAAAACACTCCGTTTTCATCTTATACTATACTGAGCACATTCCTGATTGCGGTATAGTGGCACAATTGTAGTTACTTTGAAAATTATGACCACAGCGTTATTACAATACTTTTTTTCTTTATGAACATTTTAGCTATTGACTTCAGTAAGGTACATCAGATACAATTATTTGGAATTACAATCCTCGAACCCTCTTCTGTTTTGTCAAGTCTGATGATGACGGCAGTCTGCGTATACGGATTTGTAAAACTTGGCAAGCTGGAAAGAACGCACAGGATGTACAAGCAGACTCAGTATTTTTTTCTGTTTATGGGACTGGCAACTGCCATAGGAGGTATACTGGGACACGGATTCTTATATCTGACCGGTCAGCCCGGAAAAATCCCGGGTTGGTTTGCAAGTATGATTGCTGTCGCACTCTTCGAACGCGCTGCGATCTGGCACGTGAAGCCGCTGCTTTCTCAAAAAATTGGCAAATATCTCGGATGGCTTAATTATGTAGAGCTCTCCATCTTTTTCGTACTGGCACTCGTTACACTCAATTTCATTGTGGTGGAGGTGCACGCATTTTACGGACTTTTCCTGATGTTATGCCTGATTGAGATATATGTATACCGGAAAAAGAACGATCCGGGTAGCCGCTACATTTTTATAGCCACATTCCTTGGCGCAGTTTCGGCCGGCTTTCATGCACTGAAGTTCAGTTTCGGACCCTGGTTTAACTATAACGACATCGCCCATATTCCCATGGCACTTTCCATTTACTATTACTATCTGGGAGCGCGGGATATGAAGTATTATGGTGATGACCATACTGAAAGCGCTCAGTCCTAAATGGTTCCTAAGCTACTGCAATAAAAAAGTCCTTCGCTACAGCTTGTAACGAAGGACTTTTTACTATCGTCAAAAAAACCAAATTACTTGTTTGGCTGCGGCGTATAACGCAGGTAAGGCTTCACAATGTTCAGACCTTTCGTAAATTTCTTCTCAGCGTCTTCAGTGCTGACAGCAGGTACTACGATCACATCGTCACCATCCGCCCAATCGGCAGGAGTAGCTACGGAATAGTTGGCAGTCAGTTGCAGTGAATCAATCACACGAAGAATCTCGTTGAAATTTCTACCTGTAGAAGCAGGATAGGTAAGTGTAAGTTTTATTTTTTTATCAGGGCCAATCACGAAAACAGAACGAACTGTTGCCTTTTCACTCGCATTCGGATGGATCATATCATACAATTCAGCTACTTTACGACCTTCGTCGGCAATGATCGGGAAGTTTACCTCTGTATTATTCACTTCATTGATATCCGGAATCCAGCGGTTGTGCGAATCGATATCATCAACACTCACTGCCAAAACCTTCACATTACGTTTTTCAAATTCACCTTTAAGAAGGGCGGTTTTTCCAAGTTCTGTAGTACAAACCGGTGTAAAATCTGCAGGGTGAGAAAATAATAATCCCCAGCTGCTACCCAACCATTCATGAAATTGGATCTGCCCCTGTGTAGTGTTAGCCTCAAAATCAGGGGCTATATCTCCAAGTCGAAGTGACATAATTTTAAGATTTTAAATGAAACAATAATCTATTAAACTTATAGAGTTTAACGCAAATTTATATAATTAGTTTCATTAAGAAACAAATTACAGAACGAAGATAAAACTGGTCAGGCAAATGTCCCGAGAGTTTGAAGGGCTTACAACCCACTATTATCTTTGTAACAGTCAATGTCTGTAACAACTATCGTTATTGTGTCAAAGTCATTTAGCTTCTCCCCAAACTTATGAAAAACGATTTAAAAGAGCTGAAAAAAGAAGACTGGAACACCCTGTTCCCGGTTGAATTATTTGATCATGATCCACAATGGAAAAATATTTTTGAAGAGGAACGGCAAAGAATTACATCATTTACAAGCAGTAAAGGCATATTCAAAATTGAACATTTCGGAAGCTCATCAGTTCCACATATAAAGGCAAAGCCATACATCGACATGCTGATCGAAATTTCTCGGGAAAGCCTGTTTGATGAAAATCTGATTGCCAAATTTGAAGATTCTGGCTACACGTACTTTAAGGTTCCGCAAAGGGACGATATTGATGCATACATGTCTTTTGGCAAAGGCTATAACCTGAATGGGAAGAAAGAGCAGATTTTCCATATTCATATGTGTCCTGCCGAAAATGTCATGTGGAGTCAGATTAAGTTTCGTGATTATCTGATAGCTAACCCTGCGAAGGCAAAACAATATGAATCCCTGAAAGTGGAACTGGCAACTCAATTTAGGAACGATCGCGGAGCGTATTTACTCGGCAAGGCTGATTTTATCAGAGAAACCATGAATCTTATAAATAAAAACGAAACGAACTTCTGATTCTATCGCGGTCAGATTTGTATCCGCACGGTTTTTACTTTATGTTTAAGAATGACCAACAAAGCGCCCGTTTACCTTGATAATAACGCCACCACGCCAATGGACCCACGTGTGCTGGATGAGATGTTACCTTATTTTCTGGAGAAGTTCGGAAATGCCGCCAGCAGGACGCATGCATTCGGCTGGGAGGCAGATGAGGCAGTTGGACATGCGAGAGAAAGTATTGCAGCTTTAGTTGGTGCTTCTGTTCATGAAATCGTTTTCACTTCAGGCGCAACGGAAGCTGTCAATCTGGCTTTAAAAGGAGTTTTTGAAAGTTCGGCGCGCAAAGGCAACCATATCATTACTGTTCAAACTGAACATAAAGCTGTGCTGGATACTTGCCTTAGTATTGAAAAAAAGGGAGGCCAGGTTACGTATCTACCGGTAGAAGCAAATGGTTTGATCAATTTGCAAATGCTCGAAGCATCCATTACAGATGCTACGATTCTCATTGCTGTGATGTATGCCAACAATGAAACCGGAGTCATTCAGCCTATTAAAGAAATCGGAGAAATCGCAGCCAGACATGGCGTCTACTTTTTTACCGATGCCACCCAGGCGGTGGGCAAGATACCGGTGAATGTAGCGGAAGATCATATTCATCTGCTGGCTTTCAGCGCACACAAACTATATGGCCCCAAAGGTGTGGGGGTACTTTATACGAAAAAGAAGAACGGGCCTGTGCTTACTGCACAAATTGATGGTGGCGGACATGAGCGAAACCGGAGAAGCGGCACGCTGAATGTGCCTGGTGTTGTAGGATTGGGAAAAGCATGTGAGATTGCGGAGATCGGGATGGAATCGGAAACTGCCCGGCTGCGCGCTTTACGGGATCGCCTGGAAGCAGCATTCAACACTCTGGGTGGCATTGTCAATGGAACCTCCGCACCACGTCTCCCCCACTGTACACATATTAGTTTTCCGGGAATTGACGGTGAGAAACTTATGTTTCAGGCATCAGGGCAGGTTGCATTTTCACAGAGCTCTGCCTGCACTTCGGCAACTATTCAACCTAGCCATGTGTTAATGGCAATGGGGATTCCGGAAGAACTGATCCATAACTCATTCCGGATCAGTTTGGGCAGATTTACCACACCCGAAGATATTGACCTGGCTATTGAGGTAATCTCAGAACTTGTAAAGCTACATCGCAGTGAAAGAAATTAAAGACATCATCAACGCTTATGAAGCAGCAGTTCTTGCTCAGAAACGCATGGCACTTGCAACGGTTGTACATGTGGAAGGCTCGTCGTACAGGCGGCCGGGAGCCCGAATGCTTGTAACAGATGACGGCCAGCTTACAGGTGCGATCAGCGGCGGGTGTCTGGAAGGTGAC
>DASYHR010000822.1:0-3695 GCA_035998385.1 Dyadobacter sp.
GTAGGATTTCGTTTGTTGTTATTGTTAAAATAGTTTTCAACAAATTCATCTGCAATATCTAAACATGAAGCCACCAACTTCGCCAACGTACTCTTCCCACTACCTTGAGGCCCGATCAGCACAGTAGTTTTTTTAATATCCAGCTCCGCGTTTTTGATGGGACCAAAATCCCTGACGATCAACTTATCCGCCATTTTGTTTCCTGTTTGTACAATATTACGCATTCTACTCCTCATTCGTAAGAATCACGAATTCCCTTTACCCAAAAAAATCCCTAATTTTGCACTCCGAAAAACATTGAGACCAAAATATTTGTTTTGATAATGAGGCTCATCAAGCGACAAATCGAGCTAACCGCTGATAGCCAATAGCTAAATTATGAAATACAACGAGTTTAAAAACCTGAGCTACCCACAGATTGCAGACGATGTTCTGAAATTCTGGAAAGACAATAAGATATTTGAAGCCTCCGTGGAAACGCGTGAAGGGTCTCCTTCTTTTACATTTTTTGAAGGACCACCTTCCGCTAACGGAACGCCTGGTATTCACCATGTTATGGCAAGATCTATCAAAGATATTTTTTGCCGTTACAAAACATTACAGGGTTTTCAGGTAAAGCGCAAGGGTGGCTGGGATACACACGGCCTGCCAGTAGAATTACAGGTTGAAAAGGAACTGGGCATTACCAAAGACGACATTGGTAAAACCATTTCGATTGCTGATTATAACGAGAAATGCCGCCAGACGGTCATGAAGTTTACAGACCAGTGGAACGACCTGACTGAAAAAATGGGCTATTGGGTAGATCTTGACGATCCATATATCACCTACAAAAGTGACTATATCGAAAGTCTTTGGAGCTTACTAAAAAAGCTTTATGACAAAGGATTGCTGTATAAGGGCTATACCATTCAGCCATATTCGCCGGCCGCAGGAACGGGTTTATCGAGCCACGAGCTCAACATGCCAGGTACTTACAAGGATGTGAAGGATACGACGATTGTGGCAATGTTCAAGGTGAGAAATCAGGAAGCATATCCTGTGTTTGCTAGTACAGCGGGATTGGATATTCGAATTCTTGCCTGGACGACCACGCCATGGACATTGCCAGCTAACTCTGCGTTGACAGTTGGGGCAAATATTAATTATGTATTGGTTAAAACCTTTAATCCTTACACCTATGCACCGGTTCACGTTGTATTGGCCAAGGATTTGGTAGGGAAATATTTTTCTGAAAAATTCCAGGATGGAGATTTTGACGGCTTTGCAGACAGTGACAAAAAACACCTTCCGTGGTCTGTTGTCTCTGAATTTAAGGGAAAAGATATTGAAGGTGTGGAATACGAGCAACTCATGCCCTACATCCAGCCGGAACTACCTGCTTTCCGTGTGATCGTGGGTGATTTCGTAACTACAGAAGATGGAACCGGGGTTGTTCACACCTCTCCTACCTTTGGTGCAGATGACTTCCGGGTAGCCCAGGCCAATGGCATTCCGGCTATTATGGTGAAGGACGAAAACGGAAAAGATGTACCTATTGTAGACCGTCAGGGGAAATTCGTTAAAGAAATTACAGACTACGCAGGCCGATTTGTAAAACCTGAATATTACTCTCAGGCGGAGCAGAATGATCCTGAATTCCGTGCTACAGATGTACTGATCGCTATTAAATTGAAAGAAGAAGGTAAGGCTTTCAAAGTTGAGAAATACGAACACCCTTATCCACATTGCTGGAGAACAGACAAACCCGTGTTGTACTATCCGCTTGACAGCTGGTTTATCAAAACTACCGCTGTTAAAGACAAACTGGTAGAACTAAACAAAACCATCACCTGGAAACCTGAAAGTACTGGAACGGGACGTTTTGGGAACTGGCTGGAAAACCTTGTGGACTGGAACCTATCTCGTTCGCGCTATTGGGGAACTCCGTTACCTATCTGGAGAAGCGAATATGGCGAAGAAAGATGTATAGGGTCTATTGAAGAACTCAAAGATTTGCTTGAAGAAGCGATCATTTCAGGTCATTTGACAAGAGAACAGGCTGCACACAATTCGGAATACCTGTTGAAACTGCAACATGGTGATTTTGATTTGCACCGTCCTTATGTAGATACAATCGTTTTGATTTCACCATCTGGACATGTGATGCACCGCGAGCCGGATCTTATCGACGTATGGTTTGATTCAGGTGCAATGCCTTATGCGCAGTGGCACTATCCGTTTGAAAATCAGGAAATATTTAACGAAAGTTACCCTGCCGATTTTATTTCCGAAGGAGTAGATCAAACGCGTGGATGGTTCTTCACACTGCATGCCATTGCAGGTATGCTGTTCGATTCGGTGGCGTTCAAAAATGTAGTTTCGACAGGTTTGGTTCTTGATAAAAACGGGAACAAAATGTCTAAGCGACTTGGTAATGCTGTTGATCCGTTCGAAACGCTTGGAAAATATGGTCCTGATGCAACACGTTGGTATATGATTACCAACGCTGAGCCTTGGGATAACCTGAAATTTAACATTGATGGCATTCAGGAAGTGCAACGTAAGTTTTTCGGAACATTAGTCAATACATATAACTTCTTCGCCCTTTATGCGAATCTGGATGGTTATAACTTCCACGAAGCAACATCTGTTCCGGTTGCAGAAAGACCTGAATTGGATCGCTGGATTTTATCCAAACTGAACACTTTGATCAAAGAAGTAGGCGAACAACTGGATGATTACAATCCGACAAAAGCGGGCCGTTTGATTCAGGACTTTGTTACTGACCAACTATCCAACTGGTACATTCGTTTGAACCGTCGCCGTTTCTGGAATCCTTCAAGTGACCAGGGTGCCGGCTTAACAGCCGATAAGAAAGCAGCATACGAAACCTTACAGCACTGCCTGGTGACAGTTTCTCAGCTGATGTCACCAATCGCACCTTTCTTCGGAGAGTGGCTTTATAAGAGTCTGACTGACGGAATAAGAGAGGAAGCTAAACAAGCAAATTCACTGTTGAGATTTGACTCGGTTCACCTTACCCACTGGCCGTTGGTTGAATACAACACCATTGATCTGGATCTGGAAGAATCGATGGAAATGGCTCAGTCGATCAGTTCGTTGGTGCACTCGATCCGTAAAAAGCATAAATTAAAAGTACGTCAACCGCTTTCGAAGGTTTTGATTCCGGCTTTGACAGAAAAAACGAGTCGACAGATCAGTCAGGTTGCTGCTATTATTTTGTCGGAAGTAAACGTAAAAGATGTAGAGGCTATCAACGACAGCGAAGGATTTTTCCACAAGAAAGCGAAACCAAACTTCAAGGTTCTGGGTAAGAAATTCGGGAAAGATATGCAGGCTGTAGCTGAGAAAATCAAACTTTGGGATAATACAGAAATTGCTCAACTGGAAAAAGACGGGCAATATCTGATCACCGATTTACAACCTGTGGCGGTGATACTTCCGGAAGAGGTTGAAATTTATACAGAAGACGTACCGGGCTGGCTTGTTGCAAGTGAAAACGGCTTGACTGTAGCATTGGATATTACTGTTACTGAAACATTGAGACTGGAAGGTATCGCCCGCGACTTTGTGAATCGTGTGCAAAACCTTCGTAAGGACAGCGGATTCGAGGTCATTGATAAAATCAAAATCACGCTTCAAAACAATGATGAATTACTGGCTAGTGCAGTTACAGCTAATAAAGAATACAT
>DASYHR010000828.1:0-6892 GCA_035998385.1 Dyadobacter sp.
TGACAACTGCGCTATTTTAATCCCGTCAAACTGTCGCGGAAGATTTGCCAAAGGAACGCGAACTCTGCGAATCCTGTAATCATGTGCTCCGGATAGGATACCAAAAGCGAAAGTACCCATCAAACCCGCACCAGCTACTACGGCCGTCTGCGCCAGAAATTCGGAACGCGGAATGGTTGGCTCGCCTGTTACGGGAGCAGGAGTGGCTGCCTGTGGAAAAAATAAACTGACAATCCATTGAAAAAAACGACGGATATCATCAATCAGCAGTACCACGACGGCCAGTAATTTGGACAAATAAGGAATGGCAATGAAGGCAAATACGAAAGTGCGGGTAGTGCGGCCAAAATAATCGGGAGGAAGCAACTGCATCGCCACATAGGCAATAAGTGTGAGTGCTGTAAAAATCCAGTAAGCACTTCCTATATATCTTTGAAGGCTTGGTGAAAAATTACGGATTGCGAGCCTGAGCCCCTGCCATACATACCAGTCTATCGCAACAAGGATGAATGTCAGTAATATAAAAAAGAATGTCCGGTTCATTTTAAAGAAAAAAATCTATGTATATCACTGCCTAACATTTCCTGTATTCATCCCGTTCAACGTATGATTCAATTCAGAAGTCTTCTTGCATAAATGGTCGAACAAGGACGGCAAACGGAAGAAATGTTCATGTAAATGGTAAAGTGCGTAAATTTGCAATGAAGTGAATGTTCAAAAGTATTACTAACCAAATAGATTATGCCCGAATTTGATTTCAAAAGATATCACATCAGGTCGATGAATGCAGGTTCTGAACAGGAGCGTGCTGACATTAACCAGGAGTTGAAAGATTTATATAGCAGCCTTTCAGATCAGGACAAAGAAACATTCAACGTACAATTGCAGAAGTTCCTGACGACGGAAGTAGCACGTATCAAGTCGGATTATGAGTCAGTGAATGGCTTAAATCAGCCTAATTAAGCCGTGGGTCTGTTGGATAGTGGGCGATGGAACGGTACTCTCCGCCCATACTTCGCAGAATTTCTCTCCAAAAGTCACCGGGAGGCGTATCGAAAATAAAATCTGAGGATGTGCTGGTAACAATCCAGGAATCCTGACTAAGTTCATCTTCTAGCTGACCAGCACTCCAGCCCGAGTAGCCGATAAAAAACCGGACGTCATCCTGTAGTATGGTGTTCATGTTGATCATGGTCTGAAGATGTGCAAAATCACCTCCCCAAAAAACGCCTTCCATGATCTCCGCTCCGCCAGAAATAAGGTCAGGACGGCGGTGAATAAAATGCAGGGTATTTTTTTCTACCGGTCCGCCCAGGTGAAGCGGAATATCCTGATAGATGGTTTCTTCCAAAACATCTCCCAAAAACAGATCTGTAACCTGATTCAGGACGAACCCGAAACTGCCGGAACCTTCGTGTTCACACATCAGTATCACTCCTCTTTCAAAGTTAGGATCACCCAGAAAAGGTTTGGCTATCAGCAGGCTGCCTTTTGTCACAGATTTGGAAGATGGCATAATCAGTAAAATGTGTTTAATACATCGACTAAATATATTTAATTTCAGTAACATTTGTTAGTTTTCCTTTATTACTGAACCGCTTTCAGCGTTCTGAAACAACTGTCACCGACAGATAACCAATAAAAATTATGCCTTTGATTAAGTCTGTTCGCGGGAAGAGTCCCGTGTTTGGAAAAGATTGCTGGTTTGCTGAAAATGCCACCATTATAGGAGACGTAGAAATGGGAACAAATTGCACGGTTTGGTTCAATGCGGTTATTCGTGGAGACGTAAACAGCATACGGATCGGGAATTATTCAAACGTACAGGATGGCGCTGTGATTCATTGTACTTATCAACGATTTGAAACGGTAATCGGGAATTACGTTTCCGTCGCTCACAATGCAATTGTTCATGGCTGCACCATTGAAGACCACGTGTTGATCGGAATGGGTTCCATTGTGATGGACGGTGCAGTGATCGGGACAGGATCCATTGTGGCAGCCGGGGCAATCGTCACCCAGGGAACCAAAGTTCCCCCGGGGACTATTTATGCCGGTAATCCTGCCAAATATCTGAAAGATGTGTCGCCCGAATTAAACGCAGCTATTGACCGTACCGCCAACAACTACATCACGTATTCGGGCTGGTTCAAAGAAGAAGAGGAAAGCTAGTTTACTTCTTTCCGCGCATTCAGATACCCTTTTATTACGGTGAAAGTCGTAATGGCAAGGAAGAAAATAATGATGTATTCGACGTAGTTGACAATATTGGGAAAACGTTCGCCAAAGAGGTACCCCCCGCCCGTCAGAAGCAATATCCAGATCGCGCCGCCGGATACATTATTAATCAAAAATGACACAAACGGCATACGTACCAGTCCTGCCAAAATGGGAGCAAATGTTCTTACAATCGGAAGGAAACGACTTACGATCAAAGTTCTGCTCCCATATTTATCAAAATACTTTCTTGTCGTTTCAAGGTGTTTCTTCTTGAAAAACAGGGAATCGGGACGGTTTTCGAACATGTCTCCGAAATATTTTCCAAAAATATAACCCACCAGCGAACCCAGAATGGCTGCGGTGATCATGGAAACCAGCAAAATCCCGATGGGTACGTCCAAAATTCCTGTCCCGCAAAAAACACCTGCTAAAAAAACCAGGTAATCGCCCGGAAGGAAAAAAGCAAAAAACAGACCGTTCTCAGCGAAAACAATGAAGGTGATTACCAGCAGCCCGCCGGTGCGGATGATCTCCTCAGAATTGAGTATATATTGAAAAAACTCCGTTATCGAATTCATATTAAGAGGTATTATGGGTTAACTCCTTGCAGTTGAACCAGAATGTCTGTTAAAGACTTTCCGAAAGCTCCAGCCAACGCATTTCCTTTTCGGACTGGCTGTTTGTTAATGACTCGATTTCCATAGACCAGTTGGTTACTTCCACATGAGAGCCACCATTGTTGATCTTATCGAGTAACTGCGTTTTTTTCTTTTCAATCTGTGCCATTTCAGCTTCCAGTGTTTCCAGTTCGCGTTGCTCTTTGAAACTTAGTTTTTTCTTTGTCGCAGATTCCACTTTGGGAGCAACCGGCGCAACAACAGGCTCCGGCTTAGCCGCCTTCCCAGATTCAGCCAATTTTTTCTCTGCTTCCTGTATATCCTGGTAGTCTCTCAATTCAGTGTAGTTCCCGGGGAAATCGCTGATACGTCCTTCGCCTTCAAATACGAAGATATGCTCTACAAGCCTGTCAAGGAAGTATCTGTCGTGAGATACGATCAGCAAACAACCCGAAAAGTTGAAAAGAAACTCTTCCAGTACGTTCAAAGTAGCAATATCCAGATCATTGGTAGGCTCATCCAGAATCAGGAAGTTCGGCTGTTTGATCAGTATAAGAAGAAGTTGCAGCCTGCGTTTTTCTCCTCCACTCAGCTTAGAAATAAAATCGTATTGCTTGGATGGCGAAAACAGAAACGCCTGAAGAAGGTTGGTTACGGTCACCGTTTCCCCGGTACCCAACTGAACCACTTCTGCTACGTCTTTAACAATATCAATCACACGCTGGCTCTCATTAAAAACGAGGTCAGATTGTCTGTAATAACCAAATTGAACCGTTTCACCGGTGTCAATCTTACCAGAATCCGGTTGTAATTCACCTGTGATCATATTCAGCAAAGTCGATTTACCCATACCGTTTTGCCCAACGATACCGATTCTGTCACCTCTGCGGAAAGTATATTCAAAATTCTTAATCAGTTGACGGTCTCCGAAGCCTTTGCTGACATTTTCCATTTCAATGATCTTACTTCCCAGTCTTGAAGTACGAACATTGAGTTCCATCTGTACATCAAACTTCTTCTGGCTCGCCTTTTCCTTCAATTCTTCAAAAGCATCCACACGGTATTTTGCCTTGGTTCCCCTCGCCTTTGGCTGACGACGTATCCAGTCCAGCTCTTTACGCATCAGGTTTCTTGCTTTTTCAATACCGGCAGCTTCCATTTCTTCACGCTCAGCCTTTTTTTCCAGGAAATAAGAATAATTCCCTTTATAACTATACGCCGACCCATGATCCAATTCCAGTACCTGATTACATACAGTATCCAGGAAGTACCGGTCGTGGGTAACAACCAGGATGGTAGTATTGGAAGTATTAAGATATTCTTCAAGCCATTCAACCGTTGCAAGGTCAAGGTGGTTGGTAGGCTCATCCAAAATCAGCAACTCCGGATCTTCGAGCAGGATTTTCGCCAAAGCCACACGTTTACGCTGCCCTCCCGAAAGTGTTCCGTACAAATTTTCAGTGTTATGAATACCCAATCGACCTAAAACCTCTTTTGTCCTGTATTCAAAATCCCAGGCATTGTACTTATCCATATCCTCCATCACAGATGCCAGTTCGTCGTGGTTGTCTGTTTCGATGGCGTGCTCATATTTTTTTACGGTTTGAGCAACCGGATTATTGGAAGAAAATATCACTTCCAGAATTGGCAGAGTTTCGTCAAAGGCAGGGCTCTGGTCCAGGTAACCCACCCGAATATCTTTCCGTACACTCACAGAACCTTCATCGGCAGGAATCTTTCCGGTCAGGATATTCAGAAACGTTGTTTTGCCGGTTCCGTTGGTTCCGATCAATGCAATTTTATCTCCTCTGCTGATACCAAAACTTATATTTTTAAACAGCCATTTGTCTCCGAAAGACTTGGCTACATTTTCTGCTGAAAGGTAATTCATAATCAATTTTAAAATTCTGTATCACAAAGTTAGGACAGATATTAAACATCACAGAAAAAATTCGGTTTCATACGGTAAATACCATAATATTGCTCCTTCTATTTTGTTATAATGTTCCATAGAACACATTGTTAATCATGTACAAAAAATTCCTTTACCTAATCCCATCCCTGATCTTCTCCAATGCCATTGCCCAGAAAACCGATTTCAAAAATTACACACAAAAAATCGGTGGCAGCCCGCAGGTCTATGACATGGTAGCCATACCCGGCGGCGAATACACCATGGGTAGTGCAAAAACTGAAAAAAACCGTCGTGATGACGAAGGCCCGCAGCACAAAGTTAAATTAGAACCTTTTTGGATCGGTAAATATGAGGTGATCTGGGATATATATGATTTGTACGCTTTTAAAAACATGGAAAAGGAAATGGCATTGCGCCACCCGGATCCGGAAAAAAGCGTTGCCAAAACAGATGCAAGCACAAGACCTAGCCCTCCGTATGTGGATATGTCGTTCGGTATGGGTCGTGCGGGTTATCCGGCCATCAATATGACTCAATATGCAGCCATTCATTTCTGCAAGTGGCTTTATGAAAAAACTGGTATTTTCTACCGCCTTCCTACAGAAGCAGAATGGGAATATGCCTGCCGTGCCGGAAGTACCACCGCTTATTCTTTTGGAGATGATGCATCTAAATTGGGCGAATATGCCTGGCTCACTAAAAACAGCGATGCTTCGTACAAAAAGATCGGTCAGAAAAAACCAAATGCGTGGGGTTTGTACGATATGCATGGTAATGTGATGGAATGGACGCTGGATCAATATATACCGGATTACTATGCCAAACAGCCGAAAGGAGAAGCATTTGCGCCGGTTACAGAACTTTATCCAACCACAGCCAGAGGAGGCTCATGGGATGACGAAGCAGATAATCTGAGAAGTGCGGCCCGTACCCCTTCAAAACCTGAGTGGAAAGTATTAGACCCGCAATTACCAAAAAGCGAGTGGTGGATGACAAGTGCTTCTTTTGTTGGTTTCCGTTTGGTTCGCCCGGTGAAAGTCCCGTCAGCTGAAGAAATCAAAGCATACTACAACCCGCCATTGATTGAAGACTATTGAAAAATACCTGAATAACTCTTAACCCCTTATAATTATGGAACAAAATCGACGTGATTTCCTTAAAGTATCCAGCCTGTTTGCCGGAACCGCTTTATTGAATCCTCTGACTGGTCACGGCTTTAACAGCGCTGTGGACGACACAATCAAAGTAGCACTAATCGGATGTGGCGGACGTGGTACAGGTGCTGCCGCTCAGGCATTGAGCACAACCCAGAACGTTCAGATTGTAGCTATGGCTGATGCGTTCAAGGATAGACTTGATCAGGCCTACAACAGTCTTACGCAAAAGAAATACAAAAATTCAGCCGGAGCTGCTGTAGATACAAAACTAAAGGTAAACGTACCAGACGACCGTAAATTTGTAGGCTTCGACGCTTTCCAGAAGGCGATTGCTCTCAAGGATGTAGATGTTGTGATTCTGGCAACACCTCCGGGTTTCCGTCCTTCACATTTTGAAGAAGCGGTAAAAAACAACAAACATATCTTCATGGAAAAACCGGTAGCAACAGATGCTCCGGGAATCCGTAAGGTGCTTCAGGTTGCGGAAGAAGCCAAAAAGAAGAAATTGAATGTTGTTGTTGGATTACAGCGTCATTACCAGAATAACTATCTGCAAGCCATCAAGAGAATTCAGGATGGTGCGATAGGCGATATCGTGGGCGGACAAGTCTATTGGGTAGGAAATAGTCCATGGATGAAAGAACGCCAGCCAAATCAGACTGAGATGGAATATCAGATGAGAAACTGGTATTACTTCAACTGGTTATGCGGTGACCATATTTCTGAGCAGCACGTCCATAATATTGATGTGGCCAACTGGGTAAAAGGTGGCTATCCTGTTTCCATACAGGGAACCGGCGGACGCCAGGTACGTACAGGAAAGGCTTATGGTGAGATTTTCGATCACCATACGCTGGATATGGTTTACGCTGACGGAACGACAATTTCAAGCCAGTGCCGCCAGTTTGAAGGTACTTGGAATCGTGTTGATGAAGCTTTCGTAGGAACAAAAGGCCGCATTGACAGCTTTGACGGCAACAAAA
>DASYHR010000861.1:0-3513 GCA_035998385.1 Dyadobacter sp.
CTGCCAAATATCTGATTGGTGAAAGCTACGGAACCACTCGCGTATCAGGGCTGGCTCTTGAACTGCAAAATTCACATTGGATGTATCTGAACGGTGTAGTACTTGTCTCACCCACCTCGCTCGGCTTAGACCGGGGTGGCCAGGTGGCAGCAGCAAATATGCTGCCCTATTTTGCTGCCACAGCATGGCACCACAAGGTATTGGCTCCGGAACTTCAGAATAAAGATTTGACTGCCATGTTACCCGAAGTCGAGCAATTCACGATCAATGAATTGCTTCCGGCGATTACCAAAGGTGGATTTCTGGAACCTGAGAAGAAAAAAGCGATTGCAGCTAAAATGGCTAAATATGCAGGTATATCTGAAAAAGTAATTCTGGAACACAACCTGATGGTGCCCGCGCCTTTCTTTTGGAAAGAACTACTCCGCGACAAAGGGTACAACATTGGCCGTCTTGATTCAAGATACCTGGGTATCGACAAAGAAACTGCAGGTGAAAAACCTGACTATTCTGCCGAAAATACCTCATGGCAACATAGCTTCACCCCTGCAATCAATTATTACCTGCGTGAAGTATTGGGCTACAAAACTGATTTAAAATACTTTGTTGC
Organism: Dyadobacter sp.; assembly: GCA_035998385.1. GTDB lineage: Bacteria > Bacteroidota > Bacteroidia > Cytophagales > Spirosomataceae > Dyadobacter. The sequence continues at coordinate 611 of DASYHR010000861.1, forward strand.
AGGCCAGACAAGGCCATGGGACCGCGAAGGTGCAAACACGGATATGACCGGCGAAAACCTACGCCAGGCCGTAGCTCAGAACCCATACCTGCATGTACTGACCCAGTCGGGCTACTACGACGGTGCCTGCGATTATTTCAATGCAAAATATAATATGTGGCAGATGGATCCGGGTGGCAAATTCCAAAGCCGCTTCGACTGGAAAGGCTACCGTAGCGGACACATGATGTACTTACGTACGGAAGATCTGGTGACTTCCAACGAGGACGTCAGAGAGTTTATCAAAAAAACGACTCCTAAGCCAAATCAGCCAGCCAAATACTAACATCCGCACTGCAGTAAGTCGCAAACTGTCATTCACATTTAGTTAAAATAACTATGAAGCAAATATTTATCATGGCAATGCTTTCCTTTGCCACTTTAAGCCCGCTCGCGGCTCAAAAGCCTGTACCGCCAGCGCCGAAACCAGAAGTTAAAACCGTTGGGGAACCTAAACCTGTCAAGCTGATCTTTGATTCTACGACCACACTTAATCAGACTGTAACGATCAAAGGAACGAAAATTCCGTATTCAGTGACCGTTGGGACACAGCCTGTTTGGGATGAAGGAGGAAAGGCGATCGCCGGGGTGTTCTACACCTATTATGAAAGGACTGACGTAAAAGACAGGAAAACCCGCCCATTGGTAATATCTTTCAACGGAGGTCCGGGTACTGCTTCCGTATGGATGCACATGGCTTATACCGGACCAAAACTGTTGAATGTTGATAGCGAAGGTTATCCATTGATGCCGTACACCGTCAAAGAAAATCCAAATTCTATTCTCGACATTGCTGACATTATCTATATTGATCCGGTGAATACGGGTTACTCCCGTATGGCCGGGAAAGACGTCGCCAAATCCAAATTCTTTGGTGTGAATGCGGATATCAAATACCTGGCCGACTGGCTGAATACATTTGTGAGTCGTAAAAACCGTTGGCTGTCTCCTAAGTATCTGATCGGAGAAAGCTACGGAACGAATCGCGTCTCCGGGCTGGCACTGGAATTACAAAATGCAAACTGGATGTACTTAAATGGTGTGGTGCTGGTATCTCCTACCAACCTTGGAATTGACCGCAAAGGACCAGTCGGCTCAGCCAATATGCTTCCCTACTACGCTGCGACGGCATGGCATCACAAAGTATTACCGACAGACCTTCAGCAAAAGGATCTGGTGCAGATGCTACCGGAAGTGGAGCAGTTTACCACTAACGAACTGATCCCGGCCCTTGCAATGGGTGGAGCGCTGGATCCCGCCAAACGCAAAACCATGGCTACCAAAATCGCACGGTTCTCAGGTCTGTCAGAGAAGGTTGTAATGGAGCATAATCTGATGATTCCTCCACAATTTTTCTGGAAGGAGTTGCTCAGGGACAAAGGATTCACTGTGGGTCGTCTGGATTCACGCTATTTAGGAATTGATAAGGAGGATTCTGGCGATAAGCCCGACTATAACTCAGAGCTGACTTCATGGCTGCATTCATTTACTCCGCCTATCAACTATTACTTCCGTGAGGTTTTGGGCTATAAAACCGATCTGAAGTATTTCATGTTTGGTCCGGTTCACCCATGGTCAAGATCAGGTGAGGATACAGACAAAACAGGTGAAAATTTACGCCAGGCAATGGCTCAAAACCCTTATCTGCATTTGCTGGTACAGTCCGGGTACTACGATGGAGCCTGCGACTACTTCAACGCTCAGAACAATATGTGGCAAATGGATCCTTCCGGAAAACTTAAATCAAGAATGGACTGGAAGGGATACAGAAGTGGTCACATGATGTACCTACGCCAGGAAGACCTGGTATCGGCAAATAATGATTTACGTGATTTCATTAAAAAGGCAACTCCCAAGCCAGGCCAGCCGGCCAAGTACTGACTTAAACAGGAAATGAGTTTGCGGTGCAGGAGCCGCAAACTCATTTTACTTTAAACCAATAGTCTTATGCGTACATTATATAAATGGACAGCCCTGGCTCTCGGGCTTTTCCTACAGCTGAATGCAGTAGGCCAGGCCACCAACAAAGCACCCGAAGTAAAGGAAGGCGACGGTCCTTACAATCAATTGATCATCCGCGGAGCGACGCTGATTAATAGCACCCTTTCCCCTCCTATCGGTCCGGTAGATATAGTGGTGGAAAAGAACAGGATTGTGAGCATTACCACAGTTGGAAACACCACTCTACCTATCGATCCAAAACGCAGGCCGGCTTTGAAGGCAGGCGGCAAAGAGCTTCAGGCAGAAGGTATGTACCTGATGCCGGGGTTCATCGATACGCACGCTCATATTGGCGGTGGTTCGAAAGGAGCTCACGCAGAGTATGTCTTCAAACTTTGGATGGCACACGGGGTAACGACAATTGCCGAGCCGGGTAGTATGAATGGCCTGGAATGGACATTAGACCAAAAAGAAAAGAGCAGTAAAAACCTCATCACAGCACCTCGTATCAAAGCCTACTCTCGTTTTGGCCTGGGAAGTAATGATCCGATATCCACACCGGAGCAGGCACGTCAGTGGGTCCGAAACAATGCCAAAGCGGGTTCCGATGGCATCAAGTTCTTTGGTGCGGCGCCCGATATTATGACTGCTGCGCTGGACGAGAATAAGAAACTGGGCCTCCGGTCGATGATGCATCATTCACAGACTGATGTGGGCAGATGGAATGTCATGAACAGCGCCCGCGCCGGACTTAATTCTATGGAGCACTGGTACGGACTTCCGGAAGCCTTGTTCACCGACAGAACTGTTCAAAATTACTCCCTGGATTACAACTACACCAACGAACAGGATCGTTTCGGGGAAGCAGGTACGCTTTGGAAACAGGCTGCTCCACCCTTTTCCGATCGCTGGAATAAGGTGAT
>DASYHR010000865.1:0-4144 GCA_035998385.1 Dyadobacter sp.
AATTTGTAAAAGACTTTGTTGCAGCGTGGACTAAGGTCATGAACCTTGATAGATTTGATTTGAAATAGCTTATAGCTTTGAGCAATTAGCTTTCAGGCGGCCGTTCCGGTTCAGGAATGGCCGCTTTTTTTGAAGGCGGTATCTGCGTTTACATAGGGATAAGGCAGACTTTTTCCGTATTTTCCCGTTCCTTTGCGTATGAAAATGGCAATGTATTTATGAAAAAGGCGGAGGCTACGCGGCTCAATATTTTACAGAGAGCTTTTGAATTGATATACCAAAAAGGTTATCAGACTACGAGTATTGATGATATTCTGGCAACGACACAGGTTACCAAGGGAGCGTTTTATTACCATTTCAAAAATAAAGATGAGATGGGGTTGGCGATTATCAATGAAATTCTGAAACCTACACTTACAGCCGGTTTTATTGATCCGCTTAAAACGGATCAGGACCCACTCGACGCCATCTATAATCTAATGTATAACCTGTTGCTAGAGAACGAATTTTTGAAAGTGGAATATGGATGTCCAGCTGCCAATTTTACCCAGGAAATGACGCCATGGAATATTGATTTCAGCAGAGCTCTCGATGAATTGACCGGACAATGGCAGCAATTGATGCATAACTCTATTGAAGCCGGAAAGCAAACCGGGGTGATCAGAATCGAAGCGGACGCAGAACAGGTGACAATATTTGTGATGTCCGGGTATTGGGGAATCCGAAACTTCGGGAAGTTGGCAAATAGTAAATCAGTATACCTACCTTATCTGAAAGAGCTGAAATCCTATCTGGAAGCGCTTCGGTCGCATATTTGATTTTCCACTGTTCACAGTCTTACAAACAACCTGATTTCAGAAATGTATCCCGTTTTACTTGCATCTCACTCTCTGATTCGCTGGCTGGTACTGATGAGCCTGGTTGCGGCGACTGTTCACGTATGGCGAAGCTGGAAATCAGGTAAAAAATTTACCAGAAGTGATGATGCGATACGTCACTGGACAGCAACTTTCGCCCACATTCAAATGACGATCGGACTCATTCTGTATTTCCAAAGTCCGGTTACAGCTTATTTTCGGGAAAATTTCGGTGTTGCTATTCACGAACGCGAAGTCCGGTTTTTCGGCTTGGAACATAGCCTGATGATGTTGACAGCTGTTGTGATTCTAAATGTAGGATCCTCGCTCTCTAAACGCAGGACGTCGGATCAACAAAAATTCAAAACGTTGGCAGTTTATTTTACCATCGCACTTGTGATCATTCTCGCCAACATTCCCTGGGCTTTTTCGCCTTTGGTAAGTCGTCCCTACTATCGCACATTCCAGGTTGAGCGTATTTAGTTTTCAGATTGATGAATGACTACATCCGCAGCCCTTGCTTCAGGAGTGACTTTTAATTTGACAATTTTGCCATTTTCGACCCTTCCCTCAACCACAGTTTGGTAAGGCGCATGTAATTTGAAAGATGTATTCCAATCTTTTGGCCAAGCCGGTAGCAATTGTATCTGTTTATCGTCTACCTGCATCAGCATTTCCTGCAGGCCGATCATTGCCGAACCTCCCCAGTTATGATCCGGCGTCCAGTCGAAACCAGGCCCCCAAAATGTGGGGAAACGGTGCGGACCATCCTTGAATTTTTCCCTGGTCAATTCCTGCGCTTCTGCGGTCAGGCCCAGTTTAGCGGCAAAAATACTGTACTGTCGCCACCCGACGTGACTCCTGTTTTTAATAGCATCAGGATCGTATTTGTAGGTATTGATCGCAGTCTGTAAGTCGGGTTTTCCCAACCCATATATACCCCAGGGAAATACCGGGTAAAGTTGAGGCGTCTCTGTATTCTGAATTCGTTCCCAGGTTTTGGCAGGAGCCAGTGTGGTATGACCATCAATCGTTTGTAAGGGAATGGGGGGGATTCTTTTCGCCATAACTTCGAATGCCTTTTTTTGTTCAGCGGATAGATAGGATGCAGGAAGATCCAGTAATCGTTTTAGAATTACATGCATTCCACTAATTACAGTAGTAGAATTCAACGTCATTTTGTATGTTTCTGCCGATGAGGTGGGATAGAGTATCAAATGCCCATTACCGTCCAGAGACTTACTGCCTCGTTGCCGAGCCAGCATTTTGTAATGCTCATCATAAAAAGTGAGACAACTAGCTATAAACGGAATGTAGGATGTGATATCCCTATTCTCATAACGTTGCGTCTCCAGCATCATCAGACAAAATTCAAAAACGGTTTCCCACTGGTATTCCAGCCACGCGTTGTGTTCCATTCCCGGATCATAACCTGCCGGACGTTTGGTTCCGTATTCAAAAATGTTGGGCAAACCGAAATTTTCAATCTGTTCAGTAAAACTTGCTCCAGGATGGTTCCAATAGGTTTCGCTGCGCAGTTCTGCATTTCGTTGTGTATTCAGATAAAAGTCAAACTGTGGCTTCAGCATATCAAAATCGCCGGTTTTGAACATAGGGAAATATACCAAACGCTGATTTTGAGCAGTAAATGTTCCTCCGCCCCAAAGTCTGAAATCGGGAGTATACGCATAGTTTTTCTCTACACATTCAGGATCGAATGTGAAAAGTCCGCCGTTAAATTTTGTCGGCCATATGCCGTATGCATTACATGCCAGTTGGTAACGAAAAAGCTGATAATTGCGGGAAACCGTACTGTCTTTTCCGTCGATAAAAACATAACTCCGGTTCCAGAACTGCGTCCACCATGCCTTGGTTTTCTGCCAGTCTGCTTTTGGATTTTTGTTTGCTTTGGTTGTGATGTCATCAAGCTGATTTTGCCAGTCGTTCAACGTGGTTGTCTGCGCGACATGTAGTGCGACAGCCACCTGATGGTTACATGTCGGTTTGATGCTTTCCAGCGACCAGGATCGATACTTGGTGCCGGCATAGTTCCCCTCTTTATTTTGTCCGGTCTTTAAATTTTTACCCGTGATATTACCTCCAAATGTGTTGTTTTTCAATGGGTTGAATAACTGGTCCTTGACTGCCGCCATACCCTGAGCGTCAACGGTATGATCAAAGATATTCTTAATGGCAGGGTCATTACGATGGAAAAATTGGATGGTATTGTTTGAGAAACGGATACTGTCTCGTTGCGTGTAAATCGCGATTTTTTGAGGGATTTTGTAAGAGTTGGCTCGGAATTCTGTACCCTTAATCAGGTGATCCTCATACCGCCATGACTCGTAAGCAACATTAATTTTTGTATTTTTTTTGCTCTGCAAATCAATATGTACAACCGGATTAAAAACATCGACCCAAAGATCCAGTGTGGTGCCATCTCCCTTAATGATTACATGGCCGGTAGAAAGTTGTAATCGTTGTGTAAAGGATACTGACCGGAACGGATCTGAAGATACTGAAAGCCGGACCCTCCCTAATTTAAGCATCTGATTATTCTCATCAAACGTCCCGCTTCGCGACAGGTAGAACAGCACATCGCCGTCTTCGACCCAAACATTCAAACCAATATCTCCTCCGCCACAAGGCATGGACCCCGACGAATTTTTACTTTGACTGTTCCAAATCACATCATAAGTCGATAGCTCAGATGGTTGTGCAGACAACCGCCAGAATGCTGAGCTAAATAACAGTGTGAATATGATTTTCAAAAAGTATGGGAATTTCATCAGTAAGGTTGCCCTGGTTATATGCTTTGCAGCAAATCAATGTCTTTATGTCTCTACGATACAAATATATCATTATAGCAGGTTGGTGAATAAATATTTTAGCACATATTGTATAAATATTTTCATTTACTTTCGAATATTTTTCTTTGATTTGCTTTTGAGTTTCCATAAAACGTGTATTAGATTCCTTTACCATTATGTCAACGTCCTACATACTTTCCATAGATCAGGGTACAAGCAGCACCAAAACAGTCATTTTTGATCAGGATGGTCAGCCGGTTGCGCGGGGAACCGAGCCTTTGCATACCATGTATATGCCAGATGGTTTCGTAGAGCAGGATGCGGAGGAAATTTATAATAACGTTTTGCGTTCGGTAAAGAAATGCCTGGCTGACTGGACGGCAAAGGGTGGAAAGCCCGGGGATATCGTAAGTTGTGGTATTTCCAACCAACGGGAAACTTTTGTGATCTGGGATGAAAATGGCAAGCCTTTACACA
>DASYHR010000878.1:0-5996 GCA_035998385.1 Dyadobacter sp.
GAGTGCATTTTTAACAATACTCATACTCGTACTCGACTCTGTAAATAGTGGAGCAGACTCCGTAACCACAACTGTAATACGGCTATTCTGAGGTGAAATAAAAGACTGAACCACCAGACTGGACTGGATGTCGGGCAAGTCCTTCGGATCTACATCCGTCACAAGCGATTCGCAGGCAGAAATAAACAGAGCAAAAACCAGTATAAGCAGTTGAGGATATTTCATAAACCAAAGTCTCAGAATTTGAAATTGTAGCTAAACGAGGGCAAAAACGGGAATAGGGAATACCTTTTAAGCGTGCTGTTCACCGTAGTATTATTATTGCTGTCGGTTTTTACATCTTCAGAAATGTCATAGAAAAAAGGATTACGCCTGTTATACGCATTGTAAATACCAAACTCCCATGTGCGTTCATGTCTTTTTTTCTTTTTTCTCAGCTGAATCGCAATGTCCATTCTGTGAAAAGGCTCAGCGCGGAAACTGTTCTTTTCACCATATTCACTCACTCTCCCTCCGTACCACGACGTGTAGACTTTTCCATTGTTAGCAACTGTATAAAAGTTGTCTGCAACTGCGGTAAATCTGGCTACAGGCAGGGTAAGTGCATTGCCCGTGCCATACACCCAGGTTGCCGAGAGCGTAATGCGTTTGGTCAATTCATAAATCCCGACAACAGACAGATCGTGCCGACGATCGTAACGCGGATAAAATGTCTTTCCAAAATTGAGTTCAGGGAACTGCCATTTGGTCCACGATAGGGTGTAGCCAATCCATCCGGATAACTTGCCGGCTTTTTTCTGCAGCAGCAACTCCGTTCCATACGACCAACCCTTACCTGCCGTGATATTGTCTTCCCAACTAAGTTCGTTGGCATTTTCACCGGTAATACTCAAAAAAGAAGAGCCTTCTTTGTAGTTGATGATGTTGTTCATCAATTTATAATAGCCTTCCAGCGTCAGTGTCAGCGCTGGTTTTGAAATATCCTTTGCAAAACCGGCTGCGATTTGACGGGAATGCTGGGGTTTTACCTTATCGGTGGTAGGCACCCAAAGATCAGTTGGTAAACCAAGCCCGGTATTGGAAAGCAGATGAACATATTGGTTCATTTGTGCATAGGACGCTTTGAAAGAAAAATCACGGGCGAGTCGCAACGCCGCAGAAAAACGGGGTTCAGGCAGTATATAATTTTTTGTTTTGGTTTGAAATGAACTAAGCCTGAAACCAGCGTTCATCTTCAGCGCATCCAATACCTGCCACGTATCTTCAACATACACGCCACTTTCCACAGTATTGACCGCCTCAACAGATGTTTCTATTGGGGTGCTTATGAATGAACCTTCAACAGCCAGGGCTGAGGGAACAAACCTGTGAAATGTAGCTTGTGCGCCAAATTTGATCGTATGCTTTGGCGACGGGAAATAATCGAAATCAGTTTTTACACCAAGGTCGCGGATTCTGGAATTATACCGGAGGCTGAATTCGTCAGTTCCGTTGTTTTCATTGGAATAGCTATTTACACCAAAGTTGAAGTTGCTGAAAATAAATGAGGTGTTTACAAAAAGCTTTTGGTTCAGAAGGTGATTCCATCGCAGTGTTGCAGTAGCATTTCCCCAGTCGAGACCGGCTCTCGATGTGGATGCCGAACTCGTCTCATCTGCATAAAACTTATCTCTTCCAAAATAGCCACTGATATACAATTTATCCTTGTTGCTGAGGTCATAGTTCATCTTGGCATTCAGATCATAAAAATAATAACCTGGCCGCACCTGGCTATCATCGCCCTTTTGCTGCTGCGCGATAAGCGGTTTGGCAAGCAAGTCAATGTAAGTTCGCCTTCCTGAAATCAGAAATGATGATTTCTTTGAAATGGGCCCTTCCAGAGTCAACCTTGAAGAAATAAGCCCGATGCCACCTTCGCCATGTAGCTTGTCTTTCGCACCTTCTTTCATGTTCATTTCCAATACTGAAGACAATCTCCCACCGAAACGGGCAGGAAAGCCCCCTTTAGTCAGTTCCACACTTTTAAGTGCGTCGCTGTTGAAAATAGAGAAAAAGCCAAACAGGTGATTGGCATTGTAAACGACGGCATCATCGAGAATGATCAGATTCTGATCGGGGCCGCCGCCCCGCACGTAAAGACCGGTTTGTCCTTCGGTTCCTTTTTGCACACCCGGCATCAGTTGTAATACTTTCAGCACATCCTTTTCGCCAAAAAATGCCGGTACTTTTTTGATCTGAGAAATAGGTATTTCAACCTGGCTCATTTGCGCGCTGCGACTTACATAATCTTCCTCCCTGCGGGCAGATACTGTGATTTCGTCAAGCTGATTAACGGCAGCCAGAAAGATATTGATCTGTAAATTCTTATTCAGCAGAACTTGTTTTTCGACTCTCTCGTAGCCTACAAACGAATAGGAAATATTCGCAGAATCTGCTCTTGGTATGGTGAGGGAATAAAAACCGTAGGTGTTGGTGACGGTTCCGTCGGGCGTACCTGAAATAAAAACATTAACTCCCGGAAGCTGCTCTTCGCTGCCAGCCTCCATTACATAGCCGCTAATTGTAATACGATCCTGCGCGGAAACGCAAAGTGATAACGCCAAAAGAAACACGGTAAAAACCAGATGCATAGGAAACCCGTTACTAATAGTTCACTAACGACAGAGGGAGGGCGTAAGTATGGACTAAATATACGAGTCAGGATGAGAAAATGATCAGTTTTTATAAAAACAATCTGAGCGGCACATGTTGCACCGCTCAGATCAGGGAAATCAATGATCAAGACCTCTGTTTTTGAGGAGATATTTGACGTCAGGTTCTCTGCCTCTGAAGGCCTTGTATAAGGTCATTGGCTCATCAGTATCGCCTTTTTCAAGAATGTTTTTTCGAAATGATGTAGCTGTTTCATGATCGAAAATGTTCCCTTTTTCGAGGAATGCTGCAAAGCCGTCACTGTCGAGTACTTCCGACCAGATATAACTATAATAGCCGGCCGAATACCCGCCTGAAAATATATGCTGGAAGTAGGTGCTGCGGTAGCGGGGAGCAATCTGGCTGATCAGACCTATTTTCTCCATTTGTTTATTTTCAAATATTTCCGGTTCCACCGTATCGCCTGCAGATAATGTATGGTAACTCATGTCGAGTAATGAGGCTGCCAGGTACTCTACGGTTCCGAAACCCTGGTTGAATTTAGAAGCCTCCTTCATTTTTGAGACCAGCTCCGCAGGGATAATCTCACCGGTTTCGATATGTTTTGCATAAAGTTGCAATGCATCCGGTTCAAAAGCCCAGTGTTCCATGATTTGCGAAGGTAACTCCACAAAATCCCTGGGCACAGCAGTACCCGCCTGCGATTCGTAAGTTACGTTGGATAGGAGGCCGTGTAATGCATGACCAAATTCATGAAAGAAAGTTTCTACTTCGTCGGGCGTAAGCAACACAGGTTGGTTGTTCACCGGTTTTGGGAAATTGCATACAATGGAGATGACAGGAGATATTCGTTGTCCGTCCTGATTGGATTGTCTGCGATAGGAAGTCATCCAGGCGCCTCCTCTTTTCGATTTTCTTGTAAAATAATCCAGATACAAAACGCCGATATGTGATCCATCCGCCTCTTTCACTTCGTATCCTGCCACATCCTCGTGGTACACCGGCACATTTTCAATCGCAGAGAATGAGATGCCATACAATTTACGTGCTACGGCGAAAATTCCATCCCGCACGTTTTCCAGTTCAAAGTAGGGTTTGAGCGTTTGAGAGTCGTAGTTGTATTTTGCTTTGCGCACTTTATCGGCGTAATAAAACCAATCCCATGCTTCCAGATCTGCGTTTCCACCTCGTGTATGCATCAAAGCCTGCATCTCGGATTGTTCACGTTTTGCAATGGGCAGAGCAGCTTCCCATAGTTTGTTCAGCAACGCATACACCTGATCCGGATTTTGCGCCATGCTATTTTCCAACACATAGTGGGCATGAGAAGCGTAGCCGAGAAGGGTAGCTCTCTCTGCTCGCAACGTAACAATTTCCTGAACAATAGCCTTATTATCGGACTCATTACCCTGGTTGGCGCGATTGATATATGCCTTATACATCTGCTCACGAAGCAAACGGCTGTCGGCGAATTCCAGAAACGGCATCACACTTGGATTATGGAGAGTAAACCTCCATTTGCCCGCATGCCCGTTGTCCTGCGCCGACTGACTTGCCGAGGCAATCAGTGAAGCTGGGAGCCCTGCCAGATCGGATTCGTTGTCGATGATCAGTTCAAAGCGATTTGTTTCAGCAAGCAGATTCTGCCCGAATTTAACAGTAGCTACAGAAAGTTGCTGATTGATTTCCCGCATGCGTAACTGTTGCGTGTCGTCCAGATTAGCTCCACTCCGGATAAATGATTTGTACGTATCTTCCAGTAATCTTTTTTGTTCGTTGGTGAGTAAGTGCTGATCCTGCTCCTCAAACACTGTTTTAACACGTCGAAACAAATCCGGATTCAGATAAATGTCATCGCCATGCTGCGAAAGTCGGGGAGCAATTTCCTGTGCGATCTGCTCAATTTCGGGCGAGGTATTTGCAGAATTGAGATTGAAAAAAATACTGCAGATTCTGTTTAATAGAGCTCCTGCATTTTCAAGCGGCACAATGGTGTTTTCAAAGACAGGTGCAGAACGTTGCAGGCAAATGTCAGCGATACGCTCGCTTTGTTCCTTCATTCCTTTTTCAAAAGCAGGCCGGAAATGTGTCGTATGTATTTTGTCAAAAGGGGGAAGCTGAAAGGGTGTGTCGGTAAACGGACTAAAAAGCGGGTTTTCAGTATTGATATCAGTGGTTGTCATGTTGGTTTTCAAAATTGATTCGGTATTGCGCATCCAAAACAGATGTGTCTTTCAAGAACGCAATTTAATGATTGAAAGATCATGAGCAATCCGAAAGTTTGTATGCAGGATTTTGTTCAACCCGCTACGGGGTTGTGGGGAATTGTTGGATTGCATGGTTTCACCGGGTTTCACCCGGCGTTATTCAAATTGAATCCCGCCGGGATTCTGTGGTTGAAAGGTGAGATCGTCTTGAATAAAATCTGTATTATTTCACCGGGTTTTACCTGGCGTTATGGGAATTGAGTCCTGCTGGGATTCTGTTGTTGGCAGGTGAGATTGTCTTGACTGAAATCTGTATTATTTCACCGGGTTTCACCCGGCGTTATGCGAATTGAATCCCGCCGGGATTCTGTGGTTGACAGGTGAGATTGTCTTGAATAAAATCTGTATTATTTCACCGGGTTTCACCCGGCGTTATGCGAAGTGAATCCCGCCGGGATTCTGTGGTTGATAGGTGAGATTGTCTTGAATGAAATCTGTATTATTTCACCGGGTTTCACCCGGCGTTATGCGAAGTGAATCCCGCCGGAATTCTGTGGTTGGCAGGTGTGATTGTGTTGGATGAAATCTGCGTTACTTCACCGCGTTTTACCTGGCGTTATTGGAATTGAGTCCTGCCGGATTCTGTGTTTGGAAAGGTGTGATTTTGTTGGATTGAAATCTGTATTACTTCACCGGGTTTCACCAGGCGCTATTGGAATTGAGTCCCCAGGATTCTGTGGTTGGAAGGTATGCGAAGCATACGCGTCTAGTTTTAAATGATCCCGGCGGGATCAAATATGAATAACCCCGGATGAAATCCGGGGTTATAATTGTCTCGATATTCGACAACCCTGTAAGGGTTGAACCCGACACATTTATATATTTTGAAACTAAAATGTGCCGATCTATTTGACACCTTTCACCTTCATTTTTAAACCATATACAGCTGTCTCCGCTGTAATGAATAGAAGATCATTGTTTTTTCCACCGAAACACAGATTCGCTGTCCAGCCCTTATGGATCGGGAAATGGGCTATTTTTTCTCCGTTTTTATCGAAGACAGTGACGCCGTCGCCGGTAAGGTATAGGTTGCCTTCTTCGTCTAATATCATCCCATCCGATCCTTTCTCAACAAAA
>DASYHR010000509.1:0-3141 GCA_035998385.1 Dyadobacter sp.
CTGAAGGGTTTTATCAGCTACAGCAAGCTCTTGCTGCGGACTGTAGCGCCAGTCCAAAAGTCCCTGCTGCATGGCATTTCCAATAAAGTTCTGCCGGTAGCCATGGGGGATGAAGGCATCGTTACCCTGCTGGTCAGTGAAGGCTATATACCCTGGTAAAGGACGGCTGACGGCTATGTTTAAATCAGGTAGTCTAAGTGAATTCTGATTACTATTCGATGATGTGTAGAAAACAGAAGCAGTCAGGTCCAGTTTCTGTTTGAGCATCGTGAAGGTGTTACTGGCATTAAAAGTTGTTCTTTTGAAATCATCGCCCACTGATGAAGATAGATTTCTGTCATGACCAGCTGATACAAAATACCTGTGATTTGCCCCTCCCCCTTTGACATTTACAGCGTACTGCTGATTAAAAGACTTTCTGTAAACATATTTTGAAATGTCATTGCGGTTATCAATGCTTCTGTAGCTGTCAATGCTTTCCCGGGCCTCTGCCTGACTAATTTTGCCATCTCTTTGCGCGATCAGCAGCTCTACAACCGGAGAAAGCGCTGTCTTTGCATCACCGTTTTCCAAACTATTGTAAAAGCCCCGCCCAAAGAGCATCATCTCAAGATCGATGTAATCCGAGGGAGCTATGACAGGCTGATAGAATAGGTTCGGCCTTGACGAAGTGGTCAAATTGGAATTGAAAGAGACCTGCACGGGCTGGTTATTCTTTCCCTTTTTAGTAGTGATTACAATCACACCATTAGAAGACTGAGCGCCCCAGATAGATGACGCAGCTGCATCTTTGAGAATACTGATACTTTCAATGTCGTTTGGATTAATCAAATCAATATCTCCGGTGTAAGGAAAGTTATCCAATACGATCAGTGGATCCTGCCGTCCAAAGATGGTGTTTTCCCCTCTGATGCTGATCGGACTCTGAGCACCTTGCCGCATTTGGCCACTTCTGTTGAAAATCAGGCCTGGAACGTTGTCAGCAAGCCTGCTGATCACATCTGGACTGACCCGTTGGTTCAGAAGCGTCTGATCCACGTGCACAAAAGATCCTGTCGACCGCTCGCGTCCTATACGCTGATAGCCGCTGGATACAACTACCTCTCCCAACTGGTTGGAATCAGTGTGAAGTTCAACAGTCATTGTAGTTCCAAAGACCGGCTTGACCTGTTTTTTTGTGTACCCGATGAAAGATACGACAATCATATCCTGCTCAGAACCCACCAGTATCCTGAAAAAACCTGCCGAATCGGCAGTCACACCCGAACTGGCCCCTTTCAAAACAATCGATGCTCCTGCAAGAGCATACTTCCCTTCGGAGGAAATAACTCTTCCTTCAGTGTATCTTTGGGAATATACGCTTAAAGGCAATAGCAGCAGTAAAATGAATTTTAGATATATTTTCATAGTAGATGTTTTTAGGTTGAGTTTAATTTGTTGTGCTGACTGCATCGCGAATGACCAGCATCTGTCGCGTGATCTGTTTCTTTGTAAGCATCAGACCGCTTGCGGCCAATGCCTTATTAATGGCCTGCAGATCCGACACATTGCCCTCAACATTTAGATCAATACGGGATGAAATCCCTGTTTTATCAACCATAGTTAAGGGGTAATTCATCGTCTGATTAAATCTGGAGACAAGACCTGACACCGAAGCATTTTGCAGCTTCCATCCGAATGGATCAAGCTCCACTAAGCCCTTTGACTTTGGATTCGCTGCATTAGGTACAGCGCCTTGCGGAGATCTTTCCAGTACCAAAGACTCAAATGTTCTTGCTTCCATTCCCGCTGAAAACTCAGGAAACAGTCCCGCCAAATCCTGCTGCATGATATCATTGGCTTTCCTTGGAAATCCAGCGGGAAGCATCACCTCATAGCTGAAAGCATTATCTTCAGCAAGCCATTGATGGTACTTCTCTCCATACAGGTTTGTAGTCAGCCGGTCTGCATGCTGTGATTCTATAAGAACGCTGCCTTCATCCAGCAAGCTCCCATTATTGGCATAGGCTATTCGGTAAAGCCAGTATCTGCTGCAGTTGGATGCTGTAATCTTACTACCGGTTGCAGGGTCACGTTTTAAATTTACAGTTCCTTTCAAACCTGGAGCGTACCTGGCAAACAGTGAATGATAAATGATCTCAGAGCCGTCGCCTCCATTGCCACCGGCGAATAGTGGGGCGTTCTGATTATAAGGAATATACCGGGTGTCTTTCTTTTCGGAGAGCGGAAGTGTTTCTGCTTTCAAAAAGGCCTCTATTTTCTCGGCAGTAATCTGATCCATGTCTGTAATCGCGCGAACGACACCATTTTTATCGATCCACACGTAATGTGGAATAGAGTTATGGAAAAAGAGATTTTTCAATGTGCGATCAGAAACCACTTCTATGTGCTTTATACGTTTTCCGAAACGCGACTCATGCTTTTTGCGGAAAATCTGAACCTTCTCAGCGCTTTCGTTGGTCACCGCAAGAAACTGCACTTTCTCCCCGAACTGCTTTTGGAGTGCGTCCATGCGCGGTATCATCGTAACGCACGGAGCGCACCAGGTAGCCCAAAAATCCAGGATAAGCAGCTTTCCTTTAAAATCAGAAAGCTTGACAGTATCACTGGAATGATTCAACACATTTGCAGCCAGAACATCGGGCAGCTTATCGCCTATTTTCAAAGAAACAGGTTTTTGCTGCGCCTGTACCGGACGCCAGCACGTGAGCAGAAAATAAGAAAGGATCAGATAAAAAAGATAAGGCAATAGCTTCCCAAAGGAGCAAAAACGTGAGTTCATTGCAACAGATGATTATTTGGAGTGAAGACAAAAGAATTCCACGTCGTTTTTTTCTGAAAAACGACAATACGCGTCTGTTTAATTACAGACACTGAAAGCCAGAAAAAGTCCCTTAATCGGGTGGGCAAATAACCAGCATGAGCACAGACATCATATTATAGCAGTCGTTTGTGTCCTCTTCTGAAAGATTGACGTTATAAAAATATTATCTTTATCAGGCCGATTCCCCGTTTTGCGGCGGTAGGGAAAGCAATGATGGCGTATAACTCGGCTTATCTCATTGTAGGTACTGTTACACTGAGCGGTAAAAAGCAAATTCCACGCCTAGGTCGTGTGCTATTTTGCTTATTGTCTCGCTT
>DASYHR010000899.1:0-6876 GCA_035998385.1 Dyadobacter sp.
GTATAGATTACGATGCAAAAGGTCAGTTGTTGATGACAGCCTGTGTGATCCCGCATCTCTGGCATGTCGTGCCAGGGGGTATCTACCATAGGCAGGGCGGTCAACATTTCAATCCCTATGTATATAATGATATCAAAACCATTGCGGAACATAGCCATCGGTCGGCACATGGGGGAGCGCGGGTCTATTTGTCAGATGCTTTTCCTGAATCAGAACGTGGACGGATCTTCATGGCAAATATCCACGAACACGGGATTTTATCTGATATTCTGGAAAGAAAAGGGTCTGGTTTTATCGGCAAACATGGAGACGACTTCATGATGGCCAACAATGCGCAGTGGGTAGGATTCAGTATGGAAATAGGGCCGGAGGGAGGACTCTATGCGCTCGATTGGCATGATGCGGATATATGCGGTTCGGATGTATTGAATTCGGAGACGGGTAGGGTATTCAGGATTATGCCTAAAAAGTCATTAGCGGAAAATTTCGATGGGAGATATACAGACCTGGATACATGGAGCGATATAAAACTCGCCGGGCTACAAACGAGCAAAAGTGAGTGGCATGCGCGACGTGCCCGTATCATTTTACAAAACAGAGCAGCGAAAGCTGCAATTAAAAAGGAAGCGTCTGATCTGTTGAATACTATTTACACCTCTGATGGCAATGCGGATTACCGGCTTCGTGCGATGTGGGCGTTGCAGGTCACCAATGCATTGCAGGAGAAAGAACTATTGTCTGCACTTACCAATAAGGACGAGTACATCCGCGCCTGGGCGATACAGTTTCTTTGTGAAAATGAAACGCCTTCATCCGCTGCTATTTTACGCTTTGAGAAGATGGCTGGAGAAGATTCCTCGGCACCTGTGAGATTGTATCTGGCATCTGCACTGCAACGAGTAAAACCGGAGCTGCGGTGGCAGATTGCTGAAGGGCTATTGGGACATGCTGAAGATGCAAATGATCATAATCTGCCCAAAATGATTTGGTACGGTATTGAGCCTCTTGTAAAATTGAATACAGCAAAAGCGTTGGAACTGGCTTCAAAAAGTAAAATTCAGATGGTTACGAATTTTATTGCCCGTCGTGCGATGGATGCAGATGCAGCGGAATTGCTATTATCCGCAATAGCAAAAACGCCAGCCAACCAGATTGACTTTCTGGAAGGAATGCGGGACGGTTTGGAAGGGCGTTCGGATGTGAAGACGCCTGCAAACTGGAAAGTGGTATCTAATAAGTTGAAGCAAAGTGGTGGAAGAGCGGCTTCCTTGTCTACAGAACTATCGCAGTACTTTGGTGATACGGAAGTGGCAAAGATAAATTTGATCACCCTGAAAAATACAAAGGCACCAGTGGCTCAAAGACAAAAAGCACTGCTATCCCTTGCTTCCAGGCAGCGACCCGAACTGGTGAAAGAGCTGCCTTCCTTGCTCAGCACACCTGGTTTGCGGTTCGAAGCCATCAGAGCGATAGCCAATTATGATCAGGAATCTCTCGGGAAATTGTTGCTGGATAAGTATGCGGATTTTGATACAAAAGAAAAGGCAGAGGCAATTCAAACACTTTCCTCAAGACCGAAATATGGATGGCTGCTTACACAGGCGATATCAAAAAAAACAATTTCAAAAAGAGATGTTCCGACCTATGTGGCTCGCCAGTTGAGAAGAGTTGTTGGAAGTGGTTTTGTAGAGGTATGGGGACCGATCGATCATGTGGCATTTGACGAAAAGGCTTATACCAAATATAGAAAGCTGCTTACTGATCAGGCTGTGTCCGTTGCCAGTGCTAGTAGCGGAAAGCTGATATTCAACAATACTTGTGGTCCCTGTCATAAAATGTATGGAGAAGGAGGAATTATCGGGCCCGATCTTACGGGTTCCAACAGAGGGAACCTTGACTATCTTTTGGGCAACATACTGGATCCTAGCGGAGAGATTCAGGATGACTACAAAATGGTCGTGGTCACCACCCGCGATGGAAGGACTTATGTGGGTAATGTTGCGAAGGAAACTGAACGGCAACTTACGCTACGAATTGTTGGACAGGACGCTGTACTTTTAAATAAATCGGATATTCAAACAAGGGAAGTAACACCCACTTCCATGATGCCATCCGGGTTATTGGAATCTTTGTCTGATAAGGAGATTACAGAACTGGTGGCATTTTTGCGAACCAGAAAGTAGGGCATGTCGTCATCAAAAAAGCATCGTTTCAGAACTAGCCTGAAACGATGCTTTTTTGATTTAATTCGTGACTAGCTATTTGTGGTAGTTTTCAAAGTCACTTCCACATTACCACGTGTAGCATTTGAGTACGGGCATACCTGATGGGCTTTCTCAACCAATTCCTCTGCTGTTGCCTGATCTGTATCAGGAATATTTACTTCCAATGTGATTACCAGGCCGAAGCCATCAGCATCGTTTTTGCCAATACCCACATGGGCAGTAACGGTTGTTGTGCCGGTTTTTACTTTGGCGCCGCGTATTACCAGAGACAAAGCGCTGTCGAAGCAAGCTGCATATCCTGCTGCAAACAATTGTTCCGGATTGGTATAGTCGCCGCCAGCTCCTCCTAGCTCCTTCGGCATTCTTACTTCAAGATCCAGTACATTATCGGATGAGACTACTTTTCCGTTTCTTCCGCCAGTTGCGGTTGCCGAAGCGGTATACAATGGATTTATCATGTTTTCTAAGATTTATGAATTGATTTTAATTATTGTTTGGTCAATTTGTCAAGCAGGTTCCGGCTGATTCAGCTTTGCCAGAATGCCTGTTGCGAGTGTGCGCATCTGATCCATTTCTTCAACAGACATTTTTAGGCTGCACATAATAGCATTAGGTACTTCAGCCGCCTTAGTTTTCAGGGCTATGCCTGAATCTGTCAGCTCGATCTGCACCACGCGTTCGTCGTCCGTAGAGCGGGTACGTGTCAATAAATGACGTTCCTGCAGTTTTTTTAGTAATGGTGAAAGTGTTCCGGAATCAAGCAAAAGCCGTTCTCCCAATTCCTTCACAGATAGCTTCTGTTCTTCCCATAAAACAAGCATCACCAGATATTGAGGATAGGTTAATCCCAGTTTATCCAATATAGGCAAGTAGTGACTAGTAATTTTCCGTGAAAGGGCATACAGCGGAAAACAAAGTTGGTTAGAAAGTTTCAGGATTTCCATTCTGATTTTTTTTTATTGTGTAAAATTAAATTGTATAAAACTTAATTGCAAATAATGTCGTAAAAAAAGCTGCTCCGAGAGAAGCAGCTTTCATATTATATGTTAAATTTCAGACTATTCGTGTGAACCGATTTTAGCAACTGCTTTGTCGATCTGGTATCGGCCAATACCATCTTCTCCGATTACATCGAAAAGTTCAATTGCACGACGGGCGTTATCTTCTTCTTCGATTTGTTCGTTTACGAACCACTGAAGGAAGTTTTCAGTTGCATAGTCTTCTTCTCTGCGACTTTGCGTTACGATTCTGTTGATTGCATGCGTAACTGCGATCTCACTTTGTAATGCGGTTTCGAATACATTTCTGAACGAGCCGAATTCTTGTTTCACAGCTGCAACTTCCGGAGATACTGCAGTACCGCCAACAGTCATAATATAGTTGAAGATTTTCAACATGTGCTCGCGCTCTTCGTTAGATTGCTTCAGGAAATAACCAGCACTGTTTTTGTAGCCGTTACGATCACACCACGATGCCATCGCCAGGTATTTAGCAGAAGCTTCAGCTTCCAATTTCACCTGATTGTTCAATAATATTTCTATTTCCTCTTTAAGGGAAGTCCGTTGTCTAAGTAGGTCTTTCATGATATATGTTTGTTATTGTGCTTCGTATTGATAAGCACAAATATCAGAGGAAAGTTCAGGAATGCAAGCAACCAAAAAGAATTTGGAATTGGTCTAAAATGAAGGGAATGAGCTATTTAGACTAATTCTGACTCTGAATAAAGTAACTCATGCAACATTGAATTTAATTCAATTGCAAAATGAGTACCGTTCACAAGTTCGCGTAGTTGAATCAATTCACAAAGTGTCAGTTTTTTGTAAATATTCACTTGTGGAGCTTCAACAAACTCATAATCAGATTCATCAGAGAGGTCAAAGAGCCTGCTCCGGATATCAATTTTGTTGATGAAACGACGGAAGTTTAGGAAATCATGGATACGAAAGGGTGCCTCCATGTCAGCGAATTTTAAAATAATTCGTGAACTGTTGTCACACTGATAGCTAAAACCCTTGGAGGTACTAAACAATTCGTTATGGAAATTCACTTCAATTCGGCGTTTGTATTGATACACTGAGCCACAAAGATATCGCGAAACTTCGAAGTTGTCAAGTTTATTTAAAAACATTCTAATTATATCTTGGTTAGAATAGGTTACACTTCCATGTATACAGATTAGTTTTTTCGCGATGACTAAGTGTTACATGCCTACGGCATTTGGATTTCATATAACTTCTGATTTTCTACCAATGTTACTTCCCTGACGAGATTATCTATTCAGACCTGGAGTACCTTATAATTTTAAATGCTGTTTATCTGTACTTCAAATCTTTTAGAGATGGCATTTCGGTAGAAAAAACGGATGTGAAATTCCCAAGGTGGCGTAGGTAAGGAACAGCTATCCAACCAATAAAGCACGCAACCCCAATCGTTGCGTGCTTTATGTAAATCTCAAAACCTTTGCGTAAAACCCTTGATAAACTTACTTATCAGTTGCTTTCGCCCAGTTATCCCGTAACGTCACCGTACGGTTGAATACTGGTTTATCCGCTGTGCTTTCAGTATCCGTTGCGAAATACCCTTTGCGAAGGAACTGGAATGAATCGCCCGCCTGCGTATCTGCCAGTGCAGGCTCGGCATAACCAGTGATGATTTCCAGTGATTCAGGATTGATGTAATCTTTGAAATCGCCTTCTTCTGTCGATACATTTTCAACAGAGAATAATCTGTCATACAATCTGATTTCAACCGGTACTGCATGTTCGGCAGAAACCCAGTGCAGAGTACCCTTCACATTAATTCCGGTTGTATCCTGACCGCTTTTGCTGTTTTCTATATATGAGCAGTGAACCTCAGTAATCTCGCCATTCTCATCTTTTACAAAATTGTCACACTGAATGATATATGCACCTTTCAATCTGACCATTTTTCCAGGAGCAAGCCTGAAATATTTTTTGGCAGGTGTCTCCATGAAATCCTCTTTTTCAATCAGAATCTCTCTCGTGAACGGGATGTCACGCATGCCTGTTGAAATATCTTCCGGATTGTTTTCGGAATGGCACGTCTCGGTAACTCCTTCCGGAAAGTTAGTAATGACCACTTTAAGAGGATCCATCACTACCATACGGCGTAATGCTTTTTTATTAAGGTCCTCACGTACGCAGAATTCCAGAAGACCTACATCAATCATGTTTTCGCGACGGGCTACGCCTATACGATCACAAAAATCACGGATACTGGCTGCTGTGAATCCTCTTCTGCGCATACCGCTGATAGTTGGCATACGCGGATCATCCCAACCATTTACATGGCCTTCCTGTACAAGTTGCAAAAGTTTTCTTTTACTTGTTACCGTATAGTTCAGGTTTCTGCGGGCAAACTCGTACTGATGTGAAGGATAAATCTCCAGCTTGGCGATCAACCAATCATATAGTTCGCGGTGCGGCGCAAATTCCAACGTACATATCGAATGTGTCACCGTTTCAATGGAATCACTTTGTCCGTGTGCAAAATCATACATCGGATATATGCACCATTTGTTGCCGGTCCGGTGGTGATGTGCATGTTTGATACGGTATAAAATCGGGTCACGCATCAACATATTGATATGCGCCATATCAATTTTAGCGCGTAATGTACGGCTGCCGTCAGGAAATTCGCCATTTTTCATTTGCTCGAAAAGTGCAAGATTTTCCTCTACTGAACGGTTGCGGTACGGACTATCTTTTCCCGGCTCTGTAGGCGTACCTTTCAGCGCAGCAATCTCTTCAGAAGTAGAGTCATCAACATAAGCCAATCCGGCATGGATGAACTTCAGTGCATACGCATAAAGCTGATCAAAATAGTCAGATGCATACAGCTCATTTTTCCACTCGAAGCCCATCCAGCGTATGTCGTTTTTAATACTTTCAACATACTCAGTATCTTCCGTCACCGGGTTGGTGTCGTCGAAGCGGAGATTGGTATATCCCGGAAATTTCTTTGTTAAGCCAAAATTGAGACATATACTCGACGCATGTCCAATATGCAGATAGCCGTTAGGCTCAGGTGGAAAGCGAGTGATAATTTGCTCGTATTTGCCTGACTGTAAGTCTGCCTCAATAATTTCCTCTATAAAATTCAGGTTCTTCTCTTCTTTTTTTTCTTCCGTGATCATACTTGGCTTGCCATTTTTCGATTGACAAAGTTAATGTTCTAAAGTTCAACCCGAAAATATTTTATTTCGTTGCACTCAGAACAGCTTTTCAGGACTATTGATGCTGAACTCAGATCATTGTTTTATACAATAATTGGATGCATTCTTCTACTTTTGCAATATGCGTTATTTTATCGAACTCGCCTACAAGGGGACTGCCTACAATGGCTGGCAAAAGCAAAACAATGCACTGGGCGTGCAACAGGTTATTGAGGAGGCACTTAGCAAAGTATTGAGAGAGCCTATAGAAATTATCGGGAGTAGCCGTACAGATACAGGTGTACACGGAGAGCAGCAATATGCCCATTTTGATTTCGAAGAAATTCAGGATATTTCTTCTTTGGTATATAAGCTCAATGGAATAGTGCCTTATGACATTGCAATCAGAAGAGTATTCGCTGTTCCTGACGATACAAACTCACGATTTGCAGCCACTCATCGTCGCTATGAATACAG
>DASYHR010000900.1:0-1531 GCA_035998385.1 Dyadobacter sp.
TATTTTACAACTTAAATATGCTTCACTTAATCGATTGTGTTGTTTTTCTGTTCTTAATTTATATTTTATGAATGTGGGAAAATGATTAGCTTTACTTCGATTATTTCTATTTCGAAAAAAAATGCCGGTTTTAAAAGAAAGTGATTTTATTTCTCCTTTCTGGTTGCCTAACGGGCACATGCAGACAATCTATCCCGCACTTTTCAGGAAAATTACCGGGGTTTTTTACCAGCGTGAGCGCCTGGTGACGCCGGATGGTGACTTTTTGGATCTGGATTGGTCGCCTGCAACGAGCGGTCCGTCTGGCAAAATTGTGATCCTTTCTCATGGACTTGAAGGGAATAGTTCGAAGCAGTATATAGTTGGCATGGCGAAATTGATGAATAGCCAAGGTTATGATTGTCTGGCCTGGAACTTTCGCAGCTGCAGTGGCGAAATGAACAGCACGCACGTTTTTTACCACAGTGGTGCGACTGACGATCTCGACCTTGTGGTAGCACATGCCGGAAAAAAAGGTTACAAAGAAATTTATCTGATGGGATTTAGCCTGGGAGGAAATCTTACCCTCAAATACCTGGGCGAAAAAAACAGGCGAAGAAGTGAATTGATACGAAAGACAGTGGTTTTCAGCGTGCCTATGGATTTGAAACAATGCAGCCTTTCTATCATTAAACGAGAGAATCGCATTTATATGCAACGTTTTCTCAATACGTTACGTCCGAAAGTGAGTGCCAAATCACTTCTGTTTCCAGATAAAATAAGCATAGCAAAAGATCATCTCGTCAAAACGCTGTATGATTTTGATGACGTGTATACTGCGCCTTTACATGGATTCAGGGATGCAGCACATTACTATGAAATGTGCAGTTCCATGTTTTTTGTTGAGCATATTCAAACCCCTACATTGATTGTCAATGCTGATAATGACCCGATTGTGCCCGGTTCCAGTTTGCCGGTTGATATGATCGCCTCGCTCGACCACGTTACGCTGGAGCTGAGCAGGCAGGGAGGACATTGCGGTTTCCGGCCATCCCAAATGCGAGACGGAGTTTATTGGTCAGAGAAAAGAGCACTGGATTTTATACAAAAAAATGATTTTTTGTAAATAAATATATATAGCTGGATAATTAAATGCTTGCACCAGATATTTTGTTAGCGACATAGTAAACAGATTCGTAATTTTGTCGCTTTATCAGCAAGCTATCGGATTGAGTTTTTTTGATTTGTATACTTTTAAATTGGTAATTAATAAGTTATCTGCCGCTTCATGCCCACATTAACACTTAGCAACCCGTACATTATCATTGATTTCGACAGCACCTTTACCAAGGTTGAAGGTCTGGACGAATTAGCAGCCATTGCTCTTACAGGGCATCCGGAACGTGAGAGAATCGTTCAGGAGATTGTGGATCTTACAAATAAAGGCATGAACGGAGAGATGTCGTTTGCCGATGGATTACGTCAGCGAATAGATCTTTTGAAAGCGAAACGTTCGCATATTGATGAGCTTATTATTTTTTTAAGAACAAAA
>DASYHR010000930.1:0-3306 GCA_035998385.1 Dyadobacter sp.
ATTGTCAGGAGGCAATAGGGCAAAACGGGCACCAGTCGCGGGTGAAAAAGAAGCCACCGTTGCATTAAATTCATGATCGGGGTAGGCATCCACATGTATTTTCACTTTCTGTCCTAGTTTCATTCTGGTCAGCTGTGTTTCTTTAAAGTTTGCTACAACCCATGGTTTATGTGTAGAAATGATGCTGAATAGTGACTGTCCGGCCTGTAAAAACTGACCGACCTGCGCGTTTACCTTTGAGACACGCCCGTCAGTGGGCGCGGTGATGACTGTATACGACAGGTTCAATTCAGCACTGGCAATTTCTGCCTGACGAACCTTGATAGTGGCATTGGCAATGCTTGTCTGACGGGATGTAGCCTGCGTCTGAGAGCTTGCCGCACGTGCCTGGCGTTCTGCTGCAGACTTCTGAGCTTCCAGAACTGCCAGCTGGCGTTCGGCTTTTTGTTTCGTAGCCTGCGCCTGTTCAAATTCCTGCTGTGTAATCGAATGATCCTTGATCAGGTTTTCATACCGCGCAAAATCCTGATTGGCTCTCCAGACATTCACTTTCGCCTCTTCAATCTGAGCAGCTACAACGGATACATTGGCCTGATAAGTAATGCCGGTTGCTGCTGAAGCGGAGGTTGTTGCATTGGCAGCGGTGAGGCTACCTTCAGAACCTGCAAGACCGGCACGTGCCTGTTCCAGTCTGATGATCTGATCCCTGTTGTCCAATATCAAAAGCGTGTCGCCTTTTTTTACCGACTGGTTATCCTTCACGCGAATCTCACTTACGTAACCCGCTATACGAGGAATGACAGGGCTGATATCTGCGTCGATCTGCGCATCGTCAGTTTCTTCATGATGCTGACCGTGGTTGTACTTGATGAATCCCCAGGTTCCGCCACCGATAATCAGCGCGGCAAGAATGATGATAAAAGTATAATTCTTTTTTTGAGGTTGGTTTGCCATTTTTTGATCCGTTTCCATCTTATTCAATGTGTATTTTTAATTGTTCAGCTTATTGAATTAAACCTGCTGTCTGTTCCAGTTTTTTATATGCCACGACGGCGTCCGCCTTCGCAGCCTCCATGTTGATTTTTGACTGTAGCTGAGCTACGTCAGCGTCTAGTAGCTCCGTTGTCGTCACCAGGCTGTTGTCGAATTTGTTTTTGGTGATCCGGTAATTTTCATCCGCCTGCTCTATCGCCCTGCCATAAACCTCAATCTTTTTTTTGGCCAATACATAGTTGTAGTAGGCCGTACTTACCTCCAGGTGAATGCGGTCTGCCAGTATGCCCTCGGAAGTCTTCAATTGTTCAACCCGCGTTTTGGCCTGGGCGATTTTCGCTCCGGATTTCCATAAAGAAGCAACGTCGTAACGAAAGCCCAACCCCGCATTCATTGCATTAGGAATCATCGCTACGCCGGGAATATTGAGTGCCACGTAACCGGCTGTCAATGCAAGACTCGGGTATAAATCGGCCTTAGCCACTTTGATGTCCACATTGGCTGATTTCTGTCTGATTGCGTTTGCAGCGAAATCCTTCCTGTTATCCATAGCTTGTTGTTCCCATGTTGTCGCAGTGCCTTCTGTGTTGAGTACATTGAAAATGCTTGAATCGGCATGCAAAACCGTACTTTCCGGTAATCCCAGTAGTAAATTCATATGAATAACCGTGAGCTTATTGTCATTTTCAGCGTTGAGTAAAGCCAGTTGTACATTTGATTCCTGCAATTGCGCCTTCATCAGGTCATTTCTGGCAAGCAATCCATTTTTTTCTCTGTTGGTGAATTCGGCTACACGCTCCTGCTCTCTGCGAAGGTTCTCCGAAACCAGCGCCACAGCACGTTGCGATTTATATAAATTGCTGTAAGCTGACACCGCATTTTCTACAATGGCTGACCGCTCAAAGTCTACATCAAGCCCTACAGCCTGCTCCAGATACCTTGCTGATTCAATTCCATATTTAAAGCGAAAACCGGAAAATATAGGCAACGAAGCGCTTACCATTCCATACATGGCCTGATGAACATTCAAAGACGACCCTCCGGCGCCTGTGCTGTCAGCTCCTCTGTTCAGCTTCAAATCAATATTGGGTGTATTTAATCTGAGGTAGGATGCCGATACACCCAAAGAAGGAAGTTGATTTTCCTTAATTTGTTTGATGTTCAACAAAGCCAGGTCGATATTTTTCTGACTTAGCTGAAGCTGTTTGCTGTTCTGAACACTCAGTGTGATAGCTTCACTCAGTGTGATGGTTCTTGTAGTTTGGGCAAATGAACCATTAGATAACAACATGAGCACAATGCCAAGCGGCACGAGCATCATGTCTCTTTTTCTAATTGTGATTTTCATTGAATACTGCTGATTTAAATAAACTCTTTAGATGCCTTTTTAGTCTTGTTTTTAATAACTCGTGAAAATCTTCTTCATTCAGATGTTCTATATGATTCAGTGTTTTGTAATAATCCTGGGTTGCAATAGCATGATGAATCGTCCCATATAGCGTAATCGAAAGAAGACTCAAGTCAATATTTTTCCTGAAATGTCCGGAACGCTGCCCCTCGGTCAACAAACGTTTCATCAACTCACTGTTTCGGATTTTCAGATCGCGTATATATTTTGAAACGATCGTCGTCCTCTCCGATGAAAGCTGTTCTCTGATCATAATTTTCTGAAATTGCTGGTTGTCAATCAGCCGGTCCACTGTGCTATCAATCATGATATTTACTTTCTGCAAAGGTGTCAGATCTTCGAGCAACAAAATATTTTCAATACGGAGGCGGGACTCAGTGATACGCAGCTCGAAAAGTACTTCGATAAGTTTGTCTTTCGAGCCAAAGTAGTAAGAGATCATCGACACATTTACTTCAGCCATTTCAGCGATATCGCGTACTGACGTCCCCTGAAATCCCTTTGTCGAAAACAGTTTTTCTGCAACTCCTAATATCTGTAACTGCTTGGCACTGTATTCCATATTCGTAATATTATCCTTCTAAGCTGGCCTGCTGTCTGGTTTCAATGCTCAAACGTACATGATTCAAAAACAAAAATCAAACACATGTTTGATTTAAGTAAACAAACGTTTGATTCGGTCAACGATTTATTGCTTTTGTACCATTAAAATTGTTTTAATGTGCAATTCACTAGCTGAATTGACCTTAATCCCTCAGTTTGACACGAGGATGATTCTCCGACTCAGCACGTCAGTGACATGTAACCCCTTGGTCAACTAGTCCTGCAAAATGGCTATATTGTACCACGAATTAATCTTACCCCCACATGCATAAACTTTTTACCTGTATCGGTTTAATCGGCCT